>SLNH01000179.1 GCA_007133195.1 Nannocystineae bacterium
CCGCGCGGGCGTAAGGTGCGCCGCGCTCGGGTGGTCGCGAAAGCGCGCGGCCCCTTCGAGCCGGCCCGCGGTGGCGTCGTCGATGCAGTCGTTCGGATCGTCCAGGTCAAAGGGCTGAGCGCCGGCGACCGCGCGGTACGCCGAGACGTAGCCGCTGCCCACGATGAGCGTGGGCACATAGATCACGTTCCGCTCGCGCGCCAGGGCCAAAAATTCGTCGTCGATCGGGCGGTCTTGGACGCTGTGCACGAGGACGTCGGCGCCCGCGCGGAGGGCCACCTTCGCCTCGCGGAGCGTGGTCGCGTGAACGACAAGGGGTCGCTCGCGCGCGCCTGTCTCGGCGCCGGCCGCGCGCACCCGGGCATCGACGGCGCGCTGCCGCGCGGGGTCGCGCACGGGCAAAAACCACAGCTTGATGGCGTCGGCGCCGAGCTGGGCGATGCCCCCGACGACCCGCCGCGCGTCGGGCGGACTCTCCACCCCGACCATTTGCCGGTGGTTCGGCAGGTTGATCTCGCGAGCGGGCGCGTGGCTGATAAGCGGGCCCGTCGCCGCGACCTCGGGCGTCCCCGCGCGCCCACTTCGCCGCGTCGCCGCGGCGAGCCGAATGGTCCACGCGAAGCCACCCACGTCGAAGATGGCGGTGACGCCGGAGCAAAGCCATGCCCCCAGGTAGCGATCGACGTGGCGCCTCT
Organism: Nannocystineae bacterium; assembly: GCA_007133195.1. Classification (GTDB taxonomy): domain Bacteria; phylum Myxococcota_A; class Polyangia; order Haliangiales; family Haliangiaceae; genus SLNH01. Next base: position 696 of record SLNH01000179.1, read on the forward strand.
GTCTGGCCTGGACGCGTTCGAAGGGGAAGGCGTCGCGCAAATCGAGCGCGTCAGGCCGGCCGTCGAAAAAGCCGGTTTGGGACAAGTGAACGTGCGCGTCGACGAGCCCCGGAACGAGCCAGCGGCCGGAGAGATCGCGCACCTCGGCGCCGCTCGGCACCTCGCAGTCGTCCCCATCGCCGGCGCACGCGATGGTGTCCCCTTCGATCACGAGGGTGGCATCCGGCACTGGGTCGGCTCCGGTGCCGTCGATGAGGGTCGCCCCCTGGATAGCCACCGAGTCCGAAGCCGCGCTCGGCGCCGCCGCGGCAGACGCGCACGCAAACGCCGCGACCATCCACGACAACATCCAAATCTCGCGCCTTCCGATCATCGCGCCTCCCGTTGTGACCTGAGAACGAGGCGGCTCTTTTTGCCCTCGTCCTCCCCGCTGGCGTAGACGGCGTAGGCGTGCGCGCCGAACGGGCCCAGATCGGCCTTCGCCGTGTCGAGGCGCTCGCGCAGCGCGAGGAGGTTTTCGCAGGGGGCGCGGCCGCTGTCGTGGGCCAGATACAGGACGGTGGGAGGCACCGCCGGCAGCCATCACGGAAGATCGTACGGGTCATGTCCCGGGAGCGGAAGCAGGTCGGGCTCACGGAGCCCACCGTCCCGCCCGCCGGCTGTGCGCCGGCCCGCTGCGACAGGTGCGGCCGACATCGAGCGGCGTGCCGCGCTCGTCGGTCGCGACGTGGACGACGCCGGCAACGCAGGCGAGGCGGCGGGCGGTTTCCGCGGAAACCGGCGTCTCGCCGGCGGGCCGTTCGCGGATCGGCCTGGCTTCGCCGGTGGTCCACCGAGGTGTCACGGGCAGGCGTATGGTCGCCGCGGGGTGGCCTTGAGTATTCGCGCCGAATCGGCACACTCGCGCCGTGGGGTTGCCTCTCGCCCGTATCTCGCTCGCGCTCACCGCACTGGTGTACGGAGCGCTCGGCGGGGCGTTTGTCGTTCGCCCCGAACTGCTCGAGGTGACGGGCGTCGTCCTTCCGACCGGCGCCGCGAAGACTGAAATCCGTAGCATCTACGGTGGTCTCGAGCTCGGCCTCGGGGTGTTCTTCGCGATCGCGTGCGCGCGCCCTGCGTGGTTTCGGGCCGGCCTGGTGGCGCAAATCGCGAGCTTCTCGGGGATCGCGCTGGCGCGGGTGATAGGGCTCGGGATCGATCGCGAGCCAGAACCGCTTACGTTCGTGCTCCTCGGCGCCGAGATCGTGGGGGCGCTGTTTGGCCTGGTCGCCCTTAGGCGCGAACGCTCGCGGTCCTGAGCGGCCCACCGTGTTGCGCCCATCTTGCCAGGAGCGGCGGACCCGCCGACTGATGGGACCAGTTAGAGGTCTCGAAGTAGAGTCATCGATGATGGAGGGCCTCGGTGAGGGGAGGCGGGCTAAGCCGGTTGACTTAGTCCTTGTCGTGGACTAAGCTAGGGCGGTGAAAAAGGTCAATGTACACGAGGCGAAGACGAACTTTTCTCGGCTGCTCGAGATGGCTCACGCCGGGGAGGAGATCGTCATCGCCAAGTCTGGGCGACCCTACGCCCGGATCGTCCCGCTCGCGCCGGCGGAGCCGCGCAGGCCCGGTCTGCTCGCGGGCACGGTTCCGCCCGAGTTTTTCGAGCCGCTCCCGGAAGAGGAAATCGAAGCGTGGGAGAAGTAGCCGGCCTTCTCGACACGCATGCCTTGTTGTGGTGGCTGTTCGACGAGCCCAAGCTCTCGGTGCGCGCGCGTGCCGTCCTCGCGGATCCGAGCCGCGAGATCTTGGTATCGAGCGCCAGCGCCTGGGAGATCGCCACGAAGCACCGGCTCGGCAAGCTGCCAGACGCCGACGTGCTCGTGACCGACATCGCCGGGTGGATCCGCAAGGCCGGATTTTCGTCCCTGCCGATCACGATCGACCACGCTCAGCGTGCGGGTAGCTGGACCGCGCAGCATCGCGACCCGTTCGACCGGATGCTGGCGGCGCAGGCCGAGATCGAGCGAGTCGCACTGATCACGAACGATCCCGTCTTCGCGCAGTTCGGCTTGCACGCCCTGTGGTAGGAGCGAACATGTAGGGTGGGGAGATTCTCGAGATGGGCGGTTGCAGGTAATCAGGTAGTGCTAGCGTCTCGACCCAGCCGTAATGATTCGATCGGGCGAGCCACATCGCGTGCCTCGCAAGGCGTGAAGAAGGAGCGTATTGACCATACGTGACTGAGGAACAACGAAGCGAGGCGCGTGAGGGGGCCGTCAAACGGAGCAGAACGGCTGGGTCGAGGCGCTGCGGGGTCAGGCGCTTTCGCGGCACGGGCAGTCCGTTCGCGGGGCGCAGGAGATCATGCGGCCCGTCGCGTCTGTGTAAAATTCGCAGCAGCGCTCGAGGGAGGCACGAAGCAGCCTGCGGCCGCGCTGAACGCGGGATTTCATGCCCGAAATGCTGATGCCTTCGCGCCGTGCGGCCTCGGTTTGGGTGAGCCCCTCGATTTCGGTTGCTTTGAGCGCGCGCCGGTAGGGCTCGTCCAGGGCGTTTACGAACAGCGGCAGCGCCCGGGCGACGAGAGACAGCGCGCCGCCGTCGAGATCGGCAGCGTCGCGCTCGGCGGTGGTGGCGGAGGGGTCGGTGGCGAGGGCGTCTTCGAGCTCGCGCCCGCGCGCGGCGCGCCGGGCGGTGTCGACGATGAGGTTGCGGCTTATCTGGTAGAGCCAGGCGCGCGGATTGTCGGGGGGATCGCCGTCCGTAAGGTGCGCGTGGGCGCGGAGGTAGGTGGTTTGAAGGATGTCTTGGGCCTCGGCGTCGGAGGCGACGCGCGCGCGCACAAACCGCCAAAGCTCGGCGTGAAACCGATCGTATAGCTCCTCGGTAGACGCGGCCCGCACGCTGTCAGTTTGGGTCGGCTGGGACTTCATCACAACCTGAAGACGACTGAGCGGGCGAAAGGACGCAGGCCCCCGCCGCGTTGCGTCCCTCGGCCAGGGCGGGCGTCTCCCGGGTGATGGCACGACAAGGAGGATTGACGATGCGCTTTCACACGAGCCTTCCGGTTATCGACGTCGCCGAGACGGTGGCGTTTTACCGCGCGCTGTTCGAGGCCGAGCCGGTCAAAACGCGCTCGGATTACGCGAAGTTTCTGCCCCCGAACGCCGGCCTGAATATCTCGTTTCACGAGCTTCCGGACGCGGCCCGGGCCCTGTCGGGGCTTCACGTGGGCCTCGAGGTGGCCGGCGAGGCGGAGCTAGACCGCGCGTTCGAGCGGCTCACGGCCGCGGGGCTTTCCCCGCGCATGCAAGGGGAGGTCACCTGCTGCTACGCCCGCCAGCACAAGTTCTGGCTAACCGATCCGAGCGGCTACCGCTGGGAGGTCTACTACGTGGCCGAAGACACGGACGAAAAGACCGATCCGGCGGCGCCCTGCTGCCCGCAGTCGCCGTAAGCGGGATAACTCGAAGACGCGCTGTCGCGAGGTGGGGCAGCTCAGGCGCCCGCGGCGCCGAGGTAGAGCCACGCGCGCAGGCATCGGAACGCCTCGAGGTAGTCTCGCGAGGTGTAGCGCACCGTGCGCCCGGCGCGCTGGGCGCCCGGGACGAGCCCGCACAGCTCCGCGCGGCGCATGTCCGTGAGATCGACCTCGATGGTAAACGGGCCGGGCGCGGTCGTTGGAGCCAGCTCTTTGGCCCCGTTTACGGCCTCGGCGGAGGCGCGGCGTATGTCCTCGCGAGCGCGCTCGGGATGCATCGAGGCGCCCACGGTAAACGAGTGGCTGCGCTTTACCGCTGCGGTGCGCACGCCGGGCAGGCGATCGCGCACGATGGCGCAGATCCGATCGTCTCCGGTGACGAGCGCGACCGGCACGCCGTGGGCGCCGGCGACGAGCGCGTTCAGCTCGGCTTCGGTGACCGGCGCGTCGTTTAGGCGCACCTGGTAGAAGCTCGCCCCGGAGTAGGTGTGGGCGAGGACCGCCGCGGGCTCACCCGCGCCGGCGTGATAGCCGACGAACAGCGCCGCCCCGAAATCATCCGCGACGCCCTCCATCATCGAATACTCGACCTTCGGCGATCCGAGGATCACCTCGGCGCGCGGATCGAGCTCGGAGGGCAAGAGGTTTGCCATATCGGCGTGCGCGTCGTTGCAGACCACGCGCGCGGCGCCTCCGTCGAAGGCCCCGGCGATCGCGGCGTTTGCCTCCCTCGTCATCAGCTCGCGGCCGATCTCGTAATCGCTCGACCCCCGCCTGCATTGCTCGCGGGTCGCGATGCCGGCCACGCCTTCCATGTCGATCGAGATGTACACGTTCATAAGTCCGGGATACGCGTCGGCGAGGGCCGGGGCAAGCCGGGAGAGGGCGTGTCCGGTATCGCCGTCTGGCGGCGGGGGTGGCGCGTTCGTGCTACTTTCCGCCCGCGGCTCGGGGGGGTGGTGCGCGCCTTCGTAGCCAGCGGCGACCCCATGACCTGGTTCTATATCGCGGCGTGCGTGCTCGTCCCGGCCCTGTGGGGGGCGGTGAGCGCCTGGCTGTTTTCCGGGCTCGATCGCCGGCGGCGGGAGAAACAGCGCGAGCGTCCCCCGATCGACTACATGATTTAGACCCTCGCTTCGGGGAGCGAACGGCGCCGCCGCCGGATCTTCGCTTCACCGAACGCCCCCACCTCGCGAACGCCCGCCATGGACGCCGACCTTTGGACCGCTACCCTCGACGGCGTCGAGGTTTGGCTGCCGGCCGCCGCGCTCGTGGGCGCCGGGGTCGGGGTGGTCGCGGGCATGTTCGGGGTGGGCGGCGGCTTTCTGCTCATTCCCCTGCTTCACGTGGCTTTAGGCGTGCCGCTGCCGTTCGCGGTGGGGGCGGGGCTGTCGATGACCATCGCCACCGCCACGGGGACGCTGTTTCGCTATCGCAGCCTGGGCTACGCCGAGACTCGCTTCGATATCCTCCTTGTCGGGGGAAGCGTGATCGGCGTCGACGCTGGGGCTCGAATACTGGCCTACCTGGATGGCCTCGGCCACACCACCGTCGGCGGCGCAGACGTCGCGGTCTTAGACGCCGTGATCACGGCGGGCTACGCGGTCGTCTTCTCCGCCCTCGCCGTCTCGTTATGGTGGAACCGCGGGGCGGGCGACGGGGCGCCAAAGCGGCCCGGGCCGCTCGCGCGGCTCGGCATTCCCCCCCGGGTCGACCTGCCCGTCGCTGGGCTCCGGGGGATCTCCGGCCCCGTCGTGGGCGTCATCGGCTTTGCAAACGGCGTCTTGGCCGGCCTGCTGGGCGTGGGCGGCGGCATCCTCCTCATCCCGATCATGCTCTACGGGTACGGGTTCGACGTGCGTAAGACCGCCGGCACGGGGATCCTCATGGTTCTCGTCGTCGCGATCGTGGGAACGGTCCAGCATGCCCGCATGGGCCACGTGCACTTGGGATTCGTCGTCGTCCTCATGATCGGCGCGGCGCTCGCCGCGCAGGTCGGCGCCACGCTCACCAATTCGCTGTCGGCAACTCTGCTCCGGCGGGGCCTGGCCGTGGTTCTCGTCGCCACCGCCGCGGCGTTTGTCGCAGACACTTTGTTTTGACCGCACGCCCAAAAGCCCGGGTCTCGCAGGTCGTGTTCGTCGCTCATACCTGCGAGATCGGCCGGCGCCTGCGAGACTTGAGCGGCCAAAGGCCCCCGGCCGCGGCCGGGGGCTCCATCGAATCCGCTATCGGCCGGGCGTTACCAGCCGAAAAATTCGATGTCCACGATGCGGAAGTTTTGATTTCCGCCGTATCCCTCGGCGTCGAACCCGTACACGCGGACCCGCTCGATCGACGCGGAGCCATCGACCTCGCCGCCGAATACGCGAACGAGCTCGCTCGGCGTGAGTTCGAACGTAAAGTCCTCCTCGGCCGAATCGGATTCCACGACGAGCGGCGCGGGCAGCATGGCGAGGGTGCCGTCGTCTAGCTCGGCGACGACCTGGACCTGTTTCGCCGCGGTCGCCGACCGGAAAAAGGTCGCGTCGACCACGACGTTGTCCATGTCGGCGAGCAGGTCGGAGTTGAACTCGAAATACTCGAGGTCGTCGAACTCGTCGATGTCGTCGTGGACGTCGTCGTCGTCGAACACCTCGTCGCCGGGCGGGAACTGATCGCTCGTGACGAAGGCGCCACCGACGGCCCAGTGGTGGTCAGAGAAAAACGTGCTGCTCCCAATGGGCTTTTCAAAGGTTCCATCGCTAAACCGGGCAAAGCCCTCGCCCGTGGGCGGGTCGAGGAGCCGGTCTTCCTCGTCCTCGGCGTCGAAGTCCCAGTGCAAAAACGCGGTGGCCGAAACCTCCATGAAGCCGGCGTCCACGTCGCTGTCGTACTCGGGAATCTCGACCATGCCCTCGAGCCCGCAGGTCTGCCAGAACACCCCACCGTCGATGCTCATCCGAAACAGGTAGTAGTGCTCGCCCGGCGCCAGCTCGTCGGCGCCGAGCTCGGCGACGACGCGCTCGCGTTCGGGATCCGAGAAATCGCCATCGACCGCGGCCGGATGCCACACCCAAGCCTCCGGATCGACGGGGGGTGCGTCTGCCTCCACGTCGCCGATGCCGACATCGGCGATGAACCCCTCCGGTAGCGGCTCGTCGTCGTCGTCGGTGATCCCTGCGATCTCGAACGTTCCGGCGAACTCGCTGGGCGGGTCGTCGACATCGCGCTGATGCGGGCTTTGCGGGGCAGTGGTGTCGCAGTCGTCGAACGGCTCGTACTCGCGGCACACCTCGAACGTCGCCGGCGCCTGTCCGTCCGGCTCGACCGTGACGAGGTATCCGCCGCCGAGGCCGCAGTCGTGATCGACCCCGGCCTCGTCCAAGTCCTCCACGGTGACGTCCGCGGCCTCGCCGTCTTCGCCATCCTGTCCGTCACATACGACGGTGTCGACGTCTTCGGCACCGTCGAACGCGAAGGTGATCGTCGTGCCTCCGGCGCCGTCGCATTCGGGGTGCTCGTCGAGGCGCTCGGACTGGATGTCTGGGATCTCGCCGGGCTCGCCTTTTGCGCCATCGCAGATCACCACGTCGGTGTCGGACCCGCTTTCGAACCCGAAGCTCAAAATCGTGGCGCTTGCGGGGCACGAGTCGTGCTCGGCGACGGTTTCCGTGGTGATGTTCGGAGTCTCGCCGTCTTCGCCGTCGCACAAAACGGCCGTGGGCTCGCCGTCTACGATCACGTCGACGCCGCCGTAGGGGCAGTCTTCGTGATCGTCGTGGCGCTCGGTCTCGATCGTGGGCGAGACGCCATCGCAGACCACCGCTTCGACTTCGCCGTCCACGATCACGTCAGTGCCGCCGGCCGGACATTCGGCGTGATCGTCGTGATACTCGGCGCTCACTTCCGAGCCTTCACCGTCTTCGCCGTCGCACACGACGACCTCTTCGGCGCCGTCGATGATCACCGCGACACCGCCGCCGGCGCAGTCGGCGTGCTCGTCGAAGCCTTCGACCTGGATATCCGGGGACTCGCCCGGCGGGCCCCTCTCACCGTCGCTGCCGCACCCGACGGCGAGCAGCGAAAGCGCCGCCACGGGCAGGACAAGACTAATCAACGTGTTTCGCATGATGATACCTGCTTGGTTCGTGCTATCGCCCACGACCCGGCATGGACTCCGAGCCCACCGGCGACGGTCGCTTGTAAAAAAGCCAGGGGCGCGCGTCAACCGTGGAGTGGGACGCCGCCCGGGGCGCGAGCGGCTGCGCTCAGCGGGCGAGGGAGCCGCCGCCAGGCGCGAGCGGCATCTGCTCCATGAAGTAGCACAGGCAGTCTTGCCGGATCATCTCGCGATCGGTCGTGTACATGGCCGGGATCACAGATCGCTTTAGCAGGATGCGGCCGGCCTCCACACCAAAGTAGTCGCCCGTGACCACTTGGCGGCGCGTGTCCACGACCTCCAGGAGCTCAGTCACCGCCGCGTCGGCCGAGCCGAACTCGGTGCCCGCGGCGACGGGCCGAAAGTTTTCCGACTCCATCGCTCTCGTGAGGGTGAGCGGCGTCGGCTCGACCTCATCGGCGAACGAAAACGGCACCCCTTTCGCCACGTGGACCCGCGCGAGGGTCCGGTGAAGTCCGAGCCGCTCGGGCTTCGGCGCCGGAATCGCGCCGAGCGAAAGGCAGCGCGCTAGATACGAGTGCGCCCGATCGACGCAGGCCGGATCGCCCACCGGCCCGAGCTCAACAGCCACCGCGGGGCACAGCTCGTCGAACACGCGGGTGAGCACCGATCTCGGCTCCTCGACCCAAATCGCCCGATCGGAAAACAGCTGGCCCAGGCCGAGGGCCCCCTCGCCGCGATGCGTGACGATCGCGTAGTGCGGGTTTTTGCCGTTGTTGTTGTGCAGGTCCACCGCCGCCCACAGCGGCTGGCCGTCCAGCGCACCGAGCACCTCGGCCGCCATTTGCCCCTCGGGGCCGCCGGCGCCCTGCCACACGCGGTTGTAATCTTGCTGGTGCGGAAGCGTGCGCGCGCCACGGGCGGCGGCGGCCACGTTGCCGACAAACAGGATGAGCTCTCGCTCGAGCTCCTCGTTTCGCGCCAACAGACGTCTCAGGGCGTCCCAGCCGCTCGTCTCGTTGCCGTGCAGCAGCACCGATACGAAAAGCGGCGGCTTTCGCCGGCCCCGGATGTAGATGAGCGACGGTCCGCCCAGCACCTCGACCAGCTCGTGCGCCGGCCGCTCGATAAGCCCATCCGGTATCCCGTGGTAGACGCCCAAAGCGCTCGGACCTCCGCGCTCGGCGCGTTGCGTATCGTTCATGGCTGCCCCATCTACTCCGACTTCGCGCCTCGTGAGGCGCGCGGTGCGCCACGCCCGCCCCGTGCGGGGAGCCGGGCTAGGGCGCGAGAGGTCGTGAGCCTAACACGGGCCGCGCGGGGGGGCAGGGGGGCCCTAAAGCGGCCACGAATGGACGGGCTTTCGGGTTTTTTGCTGCTCCCGGTAGGCTCGCACGAGCGCGTGGAGATCCGCGCCGTTCCGATCGACCCAGCGGCGCTGCCAGGCCGCGCCGTTTTGCGCCGAATCGACGCGCGCGCCGATGATATCTAGGTATTCGTGGATCTCGGCCTCGGGGATGTCGAGCGTTTGAAGTCCGCGGCGCGCGAGCGGCAAAAGCTCGTCGAGGATGAGCGTGCGCATCGGCAGCTCGCGCACTTCGCGCTCGCCGGCCCACGGAATGCGCGCCTCGAGGCCGTGCCGCGCCGCCGTGTAGAAGTTCTCGCGGGCCTGAGCAAACGGCAGGCGGTTTTCGACGGGCTCGCGAAACGTTCCGAGCCCCCGCACCAGGCCGAAGTAAAACGCGCTGTTGGCGATGCTGTCTACGAGCGTGGGGCCGGCGGGCACCACGCGGTGCTCGATGCGCAGATGGAGCTGGCCGTCGAAGTCGAAGCCGAGGAGCGGGCGGTTCCACCGCCACACCGTGCCGTTGTGAAGCCGCACGTGGCCAAAGTGGTTCGGCTCGTTCGTCGGCAGCTCCGCCGGGATGAGAATCGGATGGTCCCGCTGGTTTTCCTCGAAGATCTCGAAGATAGAGTGATGGACGTAATCGCGGCCGAAGCCGACGCGCGCGGGGTATTTGTCGCCGAGATTGACCGCCTGCTCGAAGATCGGGATGCGGGTTTCGTCCCACAGCTTGTGGCCGAACAGGTAGGGGGAGTTTGCGGCCGCCGCGACGATCGGCCCCGACGCCACCAGAGTCGAGTTGAAGTCGCGCACGGCGGTCTCGAGGCGGCATTGCAGGTGGATCTGGAACGAGGTGGTCACCGCCTCGAGCATCACGTCGGGATGGGTGGCCAAAAGCCTGCTATCGCCCTCGATGTCGATCTCGAGGGGTTTGCCGTCGCGAAGCGCGATGATCCGATCGTTTAGCGTCCGGAATCGAACGAGCTCCGACATCGAGCTGCCGCCGAGTATCTCGGGCTCGACGGTGGGCAGGATGCCGATGGTGAGCAGCGAGCACCCCATGCGCTCGGCCGCGTCGACGCAGGACTGCCAAGTGGTGCTGAGCTCGTCGAGCAGGCGCGAGAACACCCGGCCGGTGAGCGACGACGCGCTGCCGTTCAGCTCGATGTTGAAGGCCGCGAGCTCGGGGACGACCAGCGGGTGGCTCAAAAGCTCGAGGTACTCTCGGTTTCGGAGGACCGGGTTCCCCGCGTCGTCGGTGAGCCAGGCTTCGAGCTCGAAGCCGGCCATCTCGCCTCGGCGGCTGAGATCGTCGCGCTCGAAGTGCTGGCGCAAGAGCGCGGTCTCTTGGTCGAGGTGGCGGCGAAACGCGCTGAAATGGTGCGCCTCGTAATAACGTCTCGAGATCTCGTCGCCCATCGGAGGGCTCCTGCAAAAGGGCCTTCCACCGTATCAGAACGGCGGCCCGGCCCGCCTCCCGATCGGGACGTTCTTCGTTACAATGGCGCCGGTCGGCGACCCCCACGGAACCCACGGTGACCACACCCCGCCCCGCCCCCATCGTTCTTTTCGGCCCCCAGCGCTTCCATCCGAGCGTCCCTGGTGTCGTGGCGCGCGCCGGCGTCAAGGGACCGCTCGCCGCGATCACGGCCGGGTGGCAGGAGCGGGAGAGCGAGGACCAGGAGCTAAGGGACGCCTTGGGCGTGCCGATCGTGAATCTGTCGATTCACAGCCGCGCCGAGCGGGTGTTTCGCGAGGACCCGGAGCTTTTCGCCGCTCACCGGGCGCGCCAGGATCGCGTCCGCGGTCTACAAGAGTTGTATCGCGTTCGCGTCAAGCACGGCGTCGCCGCCGTCCGCGCCCTGGGCGACCGGCCGGTGGCCGCAGACCTCGTCGCGTCCGAGCGCGAGGACGCGGTGGCTGCGCTCCGGCGCCTCGAGGAGCACCATCTGGGCAGGCTGCAAAGCGTGCACGCGGCGTTTTCGGTCGAGACCGGGTTCGACCAGCGCCCGGCGGTGGCGCGCGAGCGCCGCGAGATCGAGGCCGCCCTCGCCGAGTGCGAGGCGGTGCTCGTCGCGGGCGGACACATCGCCGTGCTTCTCAATCGAATGCGCCTGTTTTCGCTCGCCGAGCTGTGTCGCGACCGGCCGATCTTCGCGTGGTCGGCGGGCGCGATGGCGATGACCGAGCGGGTCGTGGTGTTTCACGACAGCCCGCCGCAGGGACCGGGCAACGCGGAGCTATTCGACGTTGGGCTCGGGTTGGCCGGCGGGGTGATCGTCTTGCCCGACGCACAGCGCCGGCTCAGGCTGGGCGATCCCAAGCGGGTCGCGCTGCTTTCGCAGCGGTTTGCGCCGACGCCGTGCGTGGCGCTCGACGAGGGCGGGTGGATCGCGCGCCGCGCTGCGTTGGATCCGCGCGCCTTCGGGCACCAGGTGGCGCCACCGGGCGAGGGCGACGGGGCGCGCGCCTGGATGGGCGAGGGGCTCGCGCGGAGCCTCGAGCGGGGCGGCTCGGTGATCGCGCTGTCCGGCGCCGGGGAGGAGGGCTGATGCTGGCCATCCATAGGCTCCTCGAGGCCGAGCCCCTGGACGCGGCGGCGGTGGACGATTTCTTGGCGGACCACGCGTTTCCGCTCGTCGAGGACACCCACGCCACCTTCGTGTACCGCGGCGAGGCAGACGCCGTGTATTTGCGCCACTGGATCGCGGGACTTCCCTCGTCTCACCCGCTCACCCGCGCGCCGGGGACCGATCTTTGGTATGCGGTCCTCGAGCTGCCGCCCAAGTCGCGGGTGGAATACAAGCTCGAGGTCCATCGGGGCGGCGGCAGCGAGTGGATCCTCGATCCCCAAAACCCCCGCACGGCGAGCGATCCGTTCGGCGCAAACTCGGTGTGCTGCGGCAAGGGCTACCGCACGCCATCGTGGACCAAGACCGATCCCGAAGCCCGCAAGGGGACGCTCGAGGAGCGGAGCTTTTTCAGCCCATGGTTCGGTGACGAGCGCCGGCTCATCCTGTACAAGCCGGCCCGGTTTCGCGAAACCCGCCGGTATCCGCTCCTCATCGTGCACGATGGCGAAGACTACCTGCGCTATGCGCAGCTCGTGGAAGTCCTCGACAACCTCATCCACCGCCTCGAGGTGGCGCCGATGGTCGTGGCGCTCACGATTCCCCACGACCGCCTCGTGGAGTACCCCGACGATCCGCGCCACGTAGGGTTTCTCACCGAGGACCTCGTGCCCATGCTCGAGCGCGAGCTGCCGAACGTGGGCGGGCAAACCGGCCGGGGGCTCATGGGGGCGAGCTTCGGCGCCGTGGCGTCACTGTCGGCGGCGTGGCGCAAACCGGGTTTTTTCGGCCGGCTCTTGCTCCAGTCGGGCTCGTTTGCGTTTACCGACATCGGGACGCACAACCGGAGCGCCGCGTTCGACCCGGTGGTGCGGTTCGTCAACGCGTTTCGGGAGGCGCCCGGGCGTCCCAGCGACCAGGTCTTCATGTCGTGCGGGATGTACGAGTCGCTCATCTACGAAAACCGATCCCTTCAGCCGCTGTTTTGGAGCACCGGCATGTCAGTGCGATTCGTCGAGGCCCGCGACGGGCACAACTGGGAAAACTGGCGGGACCGGTTGCGTGAGGGGCTGTCTTGGCTGTTCCCCGGCCCCCTTTTGCTCGTATACGAATGAGTCCACCGTGCGCGTAGTCCAAGGGAGTCGAAGATGTCGGTAACGCAGCGTGTCATCGGCCTGTCGCTCGGCGCGGATTTGTGCTGGCCGGCCTGCTATGAGGCGATCCTCGAGCGGCTCAGGCTCCGGGTGCCGCAGGGCCAGGATCTCGTCGAGCTCGCCACCGAGCGAGTGACCGTCGAGCCGTTCAATCTCAGGCAGCCCTGCAAATACTCGGTGGTGCTCGATCGCTTGACGCACTGGTTTCACACCAGCCGCGAGTGGATCAAAAAGATCGTCATCATGGACGGCGTCTATGTCTTGAACAACCCGTGGGCGCTGCAGTCCATGGAGAAGCACACGAGCTACGCCGCGATGATGCACCTCGGGCTCCCCGTCCCCGAGACCTGGCTCGTGCCGCCCAAGGAGTACCTGCCGTCCGACGACCTGGCGCCGACGCTCAGCCGCTACGCCCAGCTGTTCGACTTGCCCGGCGTCGCCGACAAGATCGGCTACCCGCTGTTCATGAAGCCCTACGACGGCGGCGCCTGGGTCGGCGTGGAGCGGATCGACGGCCCGGAGGAGCTGCTGGCGGCGTACGAAAAGAGCGGCAGCCGCGTCATGCATCTGCAACAGGCGGTCAATCCGCACGATCTGTTCGTGCGGGCGCTCGGCGTCGGGCCGCAGATAAACATCATGCCCTACGATCCGGGGGCCCCGCTCCACGACCGCTACAGGGTGGCCTTCAACGCGTTGGACGCCGACGAGTGGTCGGTCATGACCGACATGGCGCTCACGATCAACGGCTTCTTCGGGTGGGACTTCAACTCCTGCGAGGCGCTGCGAAACGCCGAGGGCGTGTTTCAACCCATCGACTTCGCCAACGCGTGCCCCGACGCGCAGGTCACCTCGCTGCACTACTACTTCCCCTGGCTCGTCAAGTCGCTGCTCCGGTGGTCGATCTTCTGCGCCGTCACCGGGCGCAGGATGCGGCAAACCCTCGACTGGGAGCCGTTTTACGAGGTGGCCGCGCGCGACCTGCCGTATCGGGAGCGCCTGGCCGCCTACGCCGACATCACCCGAGAGCGCATGGAGGCAGACCGGTTCGCCGAGTTTTGCGAAACGCACCTCGGCCACCTCGACGAGGTGGCGTGGGAGTTTTTCGGGACCGAGGAGTGCAAGCAGATCATCCGCGCGAAGGTCGAGTCCATGTTTCCAGCCCACGAGGTGGACGAGTTCACGGAGCACTTCTGGGGGCTCATCCAGTTTTGGCGCAAGACCGATCTCGAGGCCCGCCAGCACTCGGGCGGCGCCAAAGCCCCGGCGACGCCGGAGAAGGTGGAGTCGTGAGCGACGGAGGTCACAAGCTCGTCACCGGCTGGCATTCCGATCGGCTGGGCTGCGGCATCAAGGTCGTGCGGTGGGGCCACTTCGGCGCGCCGGTGCTGCTCTTTCCGACCGCCGGGGGCGACGCCGAGGAGTGCGAGCGGTTCGATTTGATCGCGGCGATCTCGCCGCTCATCGACGCGGGGCGCATCAAGGTGTACGCCTGCGACAGCGTGGCCGGCCGGACGTGGCTCCGCGAGGACGTGTCCGGTCGCGAGCGGGCCGCCACCCAGCTTCGGTTCGACGCGTTCGTCGCGAGCGAGCTCGTGCCGGCGATTCGCACCGACTGCCGGTCGGACGGGATCGAAATCGTCGGCGCGGGCGCGTCGTTCGGCGCGTTCAACGCCCTGGCCGCGCTGTGCCGCCACCCGCACACCTTCCGGGCCGCGGTGTGTATGAGCGGCACATACGACCTCGATCGGTGGATGAATGGGGAGTGGTGCGAGGACTACTACTTCTGCTCGCCGCTTCAGTTCGTGCCGAACCTGCCGGAGGGGCCCGATCTCGGCCGCCTCCGCGAGCGCTTCGTCATCCTCGCGTCCGGTGAGGGGCGCTGGGAGGCTCCCGGCGAGGCGTGGCGCGTCGCCCAAGTGCTCGGGGACAAGGGGATCCCAAACCGCGTCGATCTCTGGGGCGCTCACGTCGATCACGACTGGGCGACGTGGCGCCACATGCTGCCCCAGTACCTCGACGACCTGGTCGCTTAACAGGTCGAAGCGGGCGCTGAAGCGGACGCCGAGGTAAAAGCCGGCGACGGCCGCTGATGTCGCGCGCACCGCGACTCAACGGCGCGAGATGATCTCGACGTCGGCGATTTCGAGCGCGAGCTCCTCGATGGCGCCAAGGCCGAGGTCGGTCCACGCGCCGATGTCGTAGAGGGGGTCTGGGACGGCCGCAGTGACGATCACCTCCACGAGGTCGTCGTCTTCCCCGAGGGTCTCGAGCGAAACCGTCACCTCTTCAGCCGTGAGCCCGATGTCGAAGTCGACATCCACGGCGGTGAGGAGCGGCATGGTGAGGCTGTCGATCTCGCCGATCGCGCGGCCGCGCTCGGGCGGCCACCGCATGTGCGTGCGCAGGGCGAGCTCCCCCTCCCACGGCAGCGCGTCCGGGGCAAACGCGCTCCTCATGCGAGAAAGGTCGAGCTCGTCGATACGCACATCCACCTCGCCGGCGCGGACGCCGCGCGCTGTTCCCTCGGCGGCGATGCGCCCGGCGTCCGACGACATCTGAAACCGGTCGAGGACGAGCTCGCCAGCTGGCGTGACGGCGAACGTCGAACCGCCGGCGCGCCACATCACGTCACGGGTCCTCAGCGAAAGCGCCTCGACGCTCGCGCGCGTGAGTTCGTCAGACAGGTCGAGCTCTATCTGGCCGCGCGCGGCGTACGGCTCCTCGGGCGACCCCGCCGACAGCTGGGCGACGGCGCGCTCGCCGCGATCCCGGTACCGCACGCGAGCCTCCGCTCCGCTGATCTGCTCGTCGCCGAGCCGAATGTCGCGGAGCACGACGCCCCCGCCGCCGCGCGGCGCGTCCGGAAACCGCAAAACCTCGACGTCAGCCCGCACATCCCCGACACCGGCCTGCTCGATGCCGAGCTCCTCGCCGCGGATCGCGCCCCGTATGGCGAGCGCGCCGAGCGGCCCGGTCGCCTCCAGCGAGCCGCGCGCGCGCCCTGCGGCGTCTAGACCCGTGAGCGCTGGGATATCGGTAATGGAAAACGACAGCTCTCCCGCGGTGAGCTCGGGGATATCGCGGCCGAGGTCGATGCGCGCCTGGCCGGCTCCGCGGGCGCCGGGCACGACCAGCGACCCGTCGGCGGTGAGGATACGCTGTGCGAGGGCGGCGCTGAGCTCGGCGCGCTCGAGCCGCTGGCCGGCCACCTGGCCCTCGGCCGACGCGCCTATCTCGGCATCGGGGCCGGCGACTCCCTCACCGCGCGCCGCGGCGTGAACGTCCACGGCGAGCTCACCCTGCGGGGCGCCGCGCACGGCGGCGGTAGGATCGAGGTCCAATATTTCGACTTCGAGGTCGGCGCGCGGCTGTTCCGGCACGAGCGCGGCGAAGGCGTGCGTCCGTGCGCCCGCCACCGCGCCGGCCAGCGGAACGGTGACGGGCTCGCCGGCGCGCTCGCGCAAAACCTCGCCCGTGAGCTCGACGTCGCCTTCGAGCGGCAGGCGAGGAGACAGCGCGCGCACGTCGGCCGCGCGGACCGTCGCGGCGACCCGACCCGCCATCCGTCCGTCGTCATCGCCCGTGAGCTCTGGGAGGTCGACGAACGAGTCGCCGGCCTCGAACCGCACCGCGCGCGCATCGATCTCGTCGCCCACGCGCTCCACGCGCCCCCGGCCCGAGACAGCCAGAGTGTCCCCGCGCGGATCGGGGCCCCACAGCGTGCCCGAGAGCGACTCGATCGCCACGAGGATCTCGCCAAACTGCCGCGCCGGCGGCCGTCCCGGCGGAAACCACGTGGCCTGTTCGGGCTCGATCCGCGCGGCCCCGCGCACCTCGAGCGCGCGCAGCGCAGCGACCTGGCGGCCTATCACGGCGATTTCGACCTCGCCGTCCGACACAGCCAGATCGCGAATCGCGACCGGAAGCGGAGGCGGAATCTCGAAAACCTCGAGGAGGTTCAGCCTCGCGTCCTCGTCCACGTCGGCAAACACGACCGGCGACTGTACGGTCACGCGATCGAGGTCGGCGACGCCGCGCACGAGCTCCTCGGGGGAGTAATCGATGGTCACGCGCGCAGCTGCGGCCACCAGCCGGTCGTCCTCGTCGAACACGTAGACGTCGCGCAGG
This sequence comes from Nannocystineae bacterium, assembly GCA_007133195.1. Lineage (GTDB taxonomy): Bacteria > Myxococcota_A > Polyangia > Haliangiales > Haliangiaceae > SLNH01. The sequence goes on from SLNH01000179.1 coordinate 17,458, forward strand.
GTAAACGAGCCGAAAAGCCAGCCGCTCAGCGAGCCGATCTCGACCTCGCCGCGGATGTAGTCGCGGGCCTCGCGCTCCGCCTGCTGTTTGACGAGCTCTCGGCCCGGGTCCGTGTGAGCCACCCCCACCGCGAGGAGCGACAGCCCTACGGCGCCCGCCAGGGCGGCGGCCGCCGCCGCGAAAACGATCCGCGCGATTTTCGCGGCCCCGTGCCTCGCCGCCACCTAACCTCCCTTGGAGCCACCCCCGCGCACGCCGCACCGGTCACGCGGGGCACTCGGTCACGCGGGGCACTCGGTCACGCGGCGCGCTCGGCGCGGCGGGGCTGGGCGTAGGTGTCTGCCTCGTACTTTCGCCGAAGGACGATGTACAGCGCGTGAATCACGCCCGGGACCCACCCGATCAGCGTGAGCACGAGGTTTAGCCAAAACTGGACCCCGAGCTGTTCGCGCACGGCCACTGCGAGCGGTGGTAACAAAATGGCGACGATGATGAGCAGGATGGTCATGGGCTCCTCGAGTCGACTGGTGCTGGCGCCGGGATCGTCGCGCCGGGGCGAAGGCCGGACGCCGAGCAGCCGGGCGACCGAGGGCGCTCGCGCCGGCGCGATCCGGTCGCGTCGTTCTGCCCCACGTTAAGCAAACCCGATGCCGGGCGCCCGCGGGCGGATCGACGCCGAGATGCGCCGCGGATCGCTCGTCAGGCGACCGCGGAGGTAATCAGGTAGTGCTAGGGTCGGTCGTCATGGGTAAAGACGACGACACATCCCGCCAGCGCGACGATGAGCGCGCTTCCGAGGGCGAAAGCGCCGATTTCGACGCGCTGCGCGCGGCCGAAGAGCTCGCCGCGAGCATGGCCGAGGGGGAGGCCGCGGAACGTGGCCGAGGAGGCGCGAACGACTACGTGCAGATGCTCGAGGGCGAGGTGGCCGCGCTGCAGGAGGATCTCGCGAAGGCCCGCGCTCGCGCAGAGCGAGCGGAGGGCCGGGCCGCGAGCGCCACCGACGAGATCGAAAAGTCCCGGGCGCGGATCGAACGCGAGGCGGAAAAGGAGCAGTCGCGCCAGCTCGAAGGCACGCTCAGGAAGTTCCTCGAGGTGCTCGACGATCTCGACCGGGCCATCGCGTCGGCTCGCACCATGGATCACAACCCGGAGGTCCTGAGCGGCGTTGAGCTCGTCCGCAAGCGCTTTTTAACCGCGCTCGCGGAATTCGGCGTGCGCCATCAGCCCGCCGAGGGAATGCGCTTCGACCCCGAGCTGCACGACGCCGTGAGCGCGGTGCCGGTCGCGGATCCGGCACAGGACGGGATCGTGGTGGGCGTCGTCTCCGAGGGCTACGCCATCGGTGACGGGGTGCTTCGCCCGGCTCGCGTCGCGGTGGGTAAGGCGAGCTGAAAAACGGCCCGTTGCCGCCGGGCGGCCCCCGCGCGCGCCTCGCAGCGCCCTTCGACAGTTCACGCAGGGCTAGCTAGTAGCCGATATCGCGATACGACCGCGCGATCTTTTCGATCGCCACGATGAACGCGGCCATCCGGTAGTCGCGCGCCCCCTCATAGCGCTCGCGGGCCGACAGGATCTCCTGGAACGCGAGGCGCATCGTGTCGTCGAGCCCGGAGCGAACCAGGTCGAACTCGTCGGCGCCCTTGGCGATTTGGGAGCGCAGTGACGCCGGCACGGTCGTGTCCGTGGCCTCTTCGATCGCGCGGATGATCTGGTTTCCGCGGGCCTCGTGAAACCGCTTCTCCACGCGGCCGAAGCGCACGTGGTTGAGGTTTCGCAGCCACTCGAAGTACGACACGGTGACGCCCCCGGCGTTGCAATAGGCGTCGGGCATCACCGGGATGCCGCGGTCTTGCAAGATGCTGTCGGCCTCGTAGGTGACGGGCCCGTTGGCGCCCTCGACGATGAGGTTGGCCTTGACGCGAGGGGCGTTGTTTTCGTGAATGACGCCCTCGAGCGCGGCGGGGATCAGGATGTCACAGTCGTGCTCGAGCACGGCGCTTCCGTCGGGCTCGAACGTGGCGCCGGGGAAGTCTTTGACGCCGCCGGTCTCTCGGATGTGGCTGCGAACCGCGTCGACGTTGAGCCCGTCGGGGTTGAGAACGGCGCCGTCCCGCTCGATGACGCCGGTGACGCGGGCGCCGTCCTCGGTCGTGAGGAAATGGGCCACGTGATAGCCCACGTTGCCCAGGCCCTGGACGATGACGCGTTTGCCGTCCAGGCCGCCGCGCAAGCCCGCCCGTTCGACCTCCTCGGGGTGCCGGAACAGCTCGCGGACGGCGTACTGGATGCCGCGCCCCGTGGCTTCATTGCGCCCGCGAATGCCGCCGTGCTCGACGGGCTTACCCGTGATGGCCGCCATGCAGTTGATGTCGTCGGGGAACAGCTGGCGGTAGGTGTCTGCGATCCAGCCCATCTCCCGGGGACCCGTACCCATATCCGGGGCCGGCACGTTTTGGGCCGGGCTCAAAAAGCCCTTGCCGATGAGCTCGCGGGCGAAGCGCCGGGTGATCGCCTCGAGCTGGTGGCGCTTGTACTTGGTCGGATCGAGGACCAGGCCGCCTTTGGAGCCGCCGAACGGGACGTCGACGATGGCGCACTTGTAGGTCATGAGGGCGGCGAGCGCCTCGACCTCGTCTTGGTCGACGACCGGCGCGAACCGGATGCCACCCTTTGACGGCAGGCGGTGTTCGCTGTGAGTGGCTCGCCAGCCGGTGAAGATCTCCGGCTTTCCGTCGATCTCCACGGGGAACGAGACCTGAAGGACCGAGGCGCAGGACTTGAGCGCCTCACCGATGCCGTCGTCGAGGTTCATGATCTCGATCGCGTGATCGACCATGCGGTCGACGCTCTCGCGAAACTTGAGTCCCTCTTTGGCCGTCTTCTGGTCGGGCATGGCGTCTCCAGGATCCGAGTGTCCTTTGCCCATTCACTCTGCCCTCGGGGCCGGCGGCTCCGCAAGTGCGGTGATGTCGGTCCCGAGGGCGCGGCGTATCGCGCGCGCCGGGCGGTCGTTGCGGGGCCTGTGCGGATATGCAATAGCAAACGGCGTATCGAAGGAGCGGAGCTCGCGATGTCCACCAAACGCAGAGCCTATGCCACGACCGGCGCGGCGATAACGCTGGCCGGCGTCGTCGTCGTCTCCGCCGTCGTGTGCGATCGGCGGGACCTGGACGACCACCGCGCGGAGCCCGAGGCGGAGGAGCAGCGCGCCGCGCCCGGAGGCGAGGAGCTCACGGACGAGGAAGCGGAGCGCCTCGAGCGCAAGCACGAGACTGTCCGCAACCTCGAGCCGGGACAGCGCGCGCAGTTCGGTGAGGACATCGCCGCGCGAGATCCGGTCGCGCCAACGGGGGCGCTCGAGGGCTGTGCCGAAGCGAGCGAACCGTGCCTCCTCAAGGGCGTCGTCAACCAGGTGTGCGACGATCGCGCTTGTTGGCTCACGCTAGACGGCACCGGCGGGGCCCCGGACGAAACGCCGGACACCGCGCGCCGGGTGCGCCTGCTCGATCACGAGGTGGTGTTACCTCGCAACATCGTCGGAGCGGAGGCCGTCGTTTGGGGCGCCGTGGCCGATCGCGAGATCGACGAAGCGGAGATGCGAAGGCGCGCGGTGGAGCGCGCGCAGGCACAGCGGACCGCCGGCTCGCGTCACCTGCAGGGGTCGGTCGATCACGAGATGAAGGTGCGCGCGATCGAAGTGCGCGCGCCGGAGTAACGCGCGACCACCGTTTGCGACGCGCGTTCGCAAGCCGCGCTCAGTCCCGGAGCCGAATTCATGGCTTGGCGCCAGGCGGTCTCGCGTGTAGCGTGACTTCGTCGTGCTCGCACACCACCGGTTTCCTGCAAGCCCACGTCGAACGTGCGACGCGCGGGGCGTTCTGAGCGCACCGAGCGCGCTCGGGATCGTCTTCGCGCTCGCGACGCCGCTGGCTGCCTCCTGCGCGGGGGAGGTCCAGCGTTTCGACATGCTCTTCGATCCGTGCGTCCCTTTGGTCCTCGAGCCGGAGGCCGGCGCGACCGCCCACGAGGTCGCCGTCATCGAGGAGGCGATCGCGCTGTGGAACGACGTTTTCGAGATCGAAGCCACCGTGGACGATGTCCCAGGAGCGAGGCACTTGCCGGTCTACTTCGAGGACGATATTTGGTACTACGGCCGGTTCGACGATACCCGCGGACACCTCGAGGTCGCGACTTGGATCGAGGATCTGGACGGGATGGCCATCGTGCTGGCGCACGAGATCGGCCACGCCTACAACCTGTATCACGTCGATCCGGGCGATCGCGCCTCCGTGATGAACGCCGGCAACGTGGATGTGGCGCCGACGCCCGCCGATGGCGAGGAGCTCGTCGGGCTATGGGGGCGCTGCGAGGACCGCGGGTGAGCCCGGACGCGGGAGCGACCACGTTCGTGTGAGCGGCGCCGCCGCCATCCGGTGACTGCGGTGCGCGATCCCGCCGATCTCCCGTGGCACTGATGATGCTTTCGCGCCGCAAATGCGGCTGGTCCGCGCGGCCGGGTGAGACCGCGGCGCACGGCGCCGGCGCCCGAGGGTCGCCCGCCCGCGCCCGGACCCGTGGTCATGCCTCGCCGCGCTTTGCGGCATCGCATCCCGGTCGGACCTGCCGGCCGGCGCGCCATGCCCACGGATCAACCTGACCTTGGGCGGCGGGTCGCCCCGGCGGCGTGGCACGGGCGCTGGCCGGGGCGGTGGCCCGGATCCGGGGGGCGCACACGACCGCCGGCCCCGGACCCGCGGCACGGGATCACTCGACCTCGAAGGCCTCGATCACCTCGGCGCCGGCGGCGCCGGCGTCCTCCAGCCACTCGGCGGTCATGGTGGCGCCGACCTCCTGCAGGGCGGCCAGAAGCTCATCGGAGGGGGCCATCACCTCCATCCCGTTTTCCTGCAGCGCAGCGATCTGGGTCTCGGTCTCGGCCATCGACATCTCCCAGCCGCGCGCCTCGGCGGCCTCGGCGGCCTCCATCAGCGCGGCGCGGGCGTCCTCGGGCAGCGCCTCGAGCGCCTGGGTATTCACGAACACGATGTTCTTGGGCAGCCAGGCCTGCACGTCGATGTAATGGCTCACGAAATCCCAGGCCTGGCTGGACACGCCCGTGGACGGCGAGGTGATCATGGACGCCACCCGCCCGGTGGCGAAGGCGGTCGGGATATCGCCGGCCTCGA
>SLNH01000364.1 GCA_007133195.1 Nannocystineae bacterium
AGCGTCGGCGACTCGTACGACAACGCGCTCGCGGAGACGGTCATCGGCCTTTACAAGACCGAGCTCATCCGCCGCTGTGGACCCTGGCGCAACATCGACGAGGTCGAGTACGCTACCCTCGAGTGGGTGGACTGGTTCAACAACCGCCGGCTTTTCGGCCCCCTCGGTCACATGCCCCCCGCCGAGTTCGAGCTGGTGTATCATCAATCTCAAGAAGCCCCAGCCGCGGAGGCTGGACTCACGTAACCAAGTCTCCGGGAATCCCGGGGCGGTTCATCCACCTCGAGCTATTGCTCTTCGACCACCATTCCAAGCATAAAGACGCGATCGAAGCCGTGAAACGCTCGGGCTGGGGCGGCGAAGGCTACTGGAAGCCCGCCGCCTCGGGCGCGGTCCTGCTTCTGGCGCGCGGCCCCGACTCGGGAACGCGCCCCGATCGCAGCAACGTAAACCGCCTCGTCCAGGCATTCGCCGGCGAGGAGTAGCGCGCTACGAGGTCACCGATAGCGTGAACCGCATCCCGCCGCTGCTGGTGCGTAAGTTCGTATGCGCTCCTGTCAACGGCCGAAGCCGGGTTCGGGGTCGACGGGCGAGCGGCCCGGCGAGACCTGCTCGGAAGGCCCAAAGGCCGGCGCGAGTGCGACTTTTTGCTACCCTGATCGAGTGGACTTCGAGCGCCTCGCCAGGGAGTTTGGGCTTTTGCTCATCCTCCAGTTCGGTTCGACCGTCGTGGGCCCGTCGTAGGCGACGGTCGCGACGCCCTCGAGGAAAAGCGCGAGCCACCCCTCTCAGTCGCCGTCTTCGCGGACGACGCCAAGCCGCCGGTGGTACTCCTGGCGATGCATCTTGAAAAACAAGCTGAGGTAAAGCAGCGGCCTGGTGAGCAGGCCCCAGTGCCTTAGCAACAGCGTGATGAGCAGGCGCCCGAGGCGACCGTTTCCGTTGAAAATACGGATGCAACGTCTCGAACTGCACGTGGAGGAGCCCCACCCGCACAAGCGGTGGGAGATCGCTGTCGTCGTGGATGGCCCGCTCGAGCTCGCTGAGCCGCTCTCCGAGGCGATGCGGCGGGGGCGGCACGAACGCCGCGTTGCCAGGACGGGCCGGGCCGATCCAGCTCTGCGTGCGCCACACCTCGCCGGGCTGCTTCTGCGCACCGCCGGCGCCGCTCAGCAGCCGAGCGTGGGTCTCCGACAAAAGCCGCATCGAGATCGGTAGGCCATGCCCCCGCCCGAGCTCCTCCCACGCGAAGTTGAGGGCGTCGACATAGCCGCAAACCTCCTCGACGTCGGCGTCGACCGGAGCCTCGCCCGACGCCTCCACCTCGAGCAGGTCCATCGGCGTCGCCTGCGTCCCCTCGATCTGCGCCGAGAGCACGGCTTCTTTGCTCACGAACGCGTAGACGAACCAATCGACCGAGGGGACGAGGTCGCCCGCCAGCTCGAGCAGCCGCACGCTCTCGCTCGCCCGAGCCAAAAGGGGCGTAAGCTCACCGCCGAGATCGAGCGGCGGCGCCGCGGGCGGCAGCGGATGGGGAATGAAGGCCGCCACCGACTCCCCGGCGACGGTGCTGCGCTCGAATGTGCCGGTCGTTCGCGCCATGGCTTTCGGAGAGAAGCGATCGCTACTTTTCAGGCAGCGGTGCGAAGCGATCGCTCATGAACGCCAAGAGCGGCATCGCCGTGCGGATCGATACGGCCGGCTTGATTCGCGCCGATCACGATCGGAAGCTACTCGGGTGTCGGAGCTAGCTTCCGCGGAGCGGTTCCAACGAGCAGAGGCGAGCGAGAGCTATCGGCGCGCGCTCGAGCACGCGCACTGCTTGTCCAGCGCGTCGGGGTGGTCGGCCCACTTTTCGAGCCCGGTCTCGGCCAGCTCGGAACTCCTCGAACGGGATCTCGATGCCGCGCTCGTAGACCCAGCGGTGGATCGCATCCACGGCGTAGCTGTACTCGGCGACGACCTCCTCGATGGGAACCTGCTGAAGGACGCGGTCTTCGGGATCCAGTCGTGACGGATCGTTTGTCCAGAGCTCGTCGGCCTTCTCCGAGCCGGTCTGGAGGGCCTCTCCGATTACGCGAAGTTGCAGGGGGAGCGCGTCCTTGAGCGCCGCCTCGCTCAGCCCGCGCCTGCCGAGGCTTTCCTCGTTGACGATCGCGAGCCACCGCTTGATGACCGAGTCGGTGTGCTCAAGCAGAATTCGGCCGAGCGACTCCATGACTCGGACGTGCCAGTGGGTGAAGATGGTTTAGGAGACGTCTTCAGGCAGAGAGGCGGCGCGCTGAGCGCGGACGGCTCATGGCTTACAAGCCGCCGTTGACGCGCTGGCCCCCGGGGGCAGCCCTTCGCGTGTGCTCGCGGGCTTAGATGCTTCGATCCGGCAGATCCGCTCGGTCGGCGGGCGAGCCCCGCTACTACGCGGCGCGTCGCTACCGACGTATTCCCACGTGGCGGTGGGGCGCTGCCGCCCATAGGCCTACGTTCGATGCCGCCGGTGCGAAGCGAGCCGCTGGATCGCAGCCGGTTCAGTTTCGTGCTGCGCCCCGCTACGCGTCGACGAGCCCGCGGCTACGGCGCGGGTGAGGAGGGCTTCGATGCAGGCGCGGCGAGATTCCTTCGCGAGGGCGGCGCGCGGTGCGGTGAGGAGTACCTTGACGGGCTCGCGGCTTGGGTGATCGCCGCGCAGGTAAGCTTCGGTGATGTGGGCGAGGCCGTCGGGGCGAGAGAGGGCTGGCCGCGACCGCCGGTTTCCGCGGAAACGCGCTGAGCGGCGGTGTCGATGGCTTTGGTGATGCGGGCGGCTTCGTCGGGCGAACCGAGAGCGGTGATCCTGCCCATGCCGTCGTCGGTGGCGCGGGTTTGGACGTAGCGGCGCTCGTCATCGCCGGACGGATCGGCATTTTCGGCGGCCTGGACGGAGCGGTACAGGCGGCAGATTTTTTCGAGCTCGGCGCCGGTTGCGTGTGCGGCCATGCCAGGAGGGTCTCCTCGATCTCGGGGCTGGCGACCCGGCTTATCGCGCGGACCCGGCGCCGGCGTGATAGCCGATGAACAGCGCCGCGCCGAACTCATCGGCGACGCCCTCCATCATCGAATACTCGATCTTCGGCGAGCCGAGGATTACCTCGGCGCGCGAAGGGTTGAGCGACGCGCGAGCGCTCGCGCGAAGGCTCCGGTCGTCGGCGGCCGAGACCGCCGAGCGCGCCTACGAGTCGGACCTCCACGCGCGCGCCGAATCGCCTGGCGGGTTCGTTACGCCGTCCGAGACCACGCAAAGCCAGGTAGGAGCTCCTGCACCTGCGTCTCCGCGCCGAGTACCGCCACCGGAGGATCAGTCTCGGCATGGGTGTGCGCGTACTAAGCGAGCCTTCGTTTTGGTTCGAGCCGTTAGGGCTCCGCTGGTGTTTCACTCTGAGAAGCCGGGGAGCTGGCGCTGGCTTTCCCTTTACACCATTCACAGATTCTGGTCACATCTTTCCGCCTAGGCGCTCGCCTCCCTAGAACGCCGATCGGTTTGCATCGGTCGGCAAAACGCGAATCTGCGGCGCGTACCTGCGTTGCTTCTCTATCGTGGGTTCCAACCCACTCCCTCGTCGCGCCTTGGTCCGCTTGCATCTTCACGCTTTTACTCGGTCTTAAAACCGTTCGCCCTTCTAGGAGACCCTATCCAGCTTCGTAGCTTCGCACTGGCTTTTCTCGCATGCGCTTGGCTTGCCGCGGCCGGATGCAGCGACGTCGAATCAAGCGCAGACGCTGGGGGTGTCGAGCCGGACGCCAGCTCCGCTGAGCCGGACGCCAGCTCCGCCGAGCCGGACGCTGGCTCCGCCGAGCTCGACGCCAGCTCCGCCGAGCCCGACGCCGCCCCCAGCGACTCCGATGGGGCGGTCGCAAAAGCCGATATCGCGGTCATAGACGCCAACCTTGACGTGCACTCCGCGAAGCCCGGCGCGTATGTGAGGGTTGTGTCGAGGGTGCGAAACAGCGGTGACGCGCCTGGGAAAAAGACCCTCGAACTCGAGGTCGATGGCGAGGTCGAGAAGAGCAAGGACGTGTGGGTGGACGCGCCCGCTTCGGGACAGACCTCCGAAGATACCGAGGTCGAAGCGGAGATTTTCTTCTCCCGCGACGCCCCCGGCGACTACGAGATTTCCGTGAGCGGGGTCGAGGCCGGCATGGTCAGGGTGACGGAGGCGGCACTCGTCGTGACCACGGCGAGCAGCGAGCCGAACGAGCTCGATATGGGCGAGACAATTACAGTGCGGGCGACCGTGCAAAACCACAGCGAGGCCGAGGGCGAAAAATCGCTCGAGCTCAGGGTGGAGGGGGAGATCGAGGCCGAGCAAAGCGTGTCGGTGCAGCCTCCCGGCTCGGGGGAGGGGCCCGGGGATACCGAGATCGAAGCCGAGTTTCAGTTCTCGCGGGACACCCCCGGTGACTACGAGGTCAAGGTCAATGACCTAGACGCCGGGCCGGTCACGGTGCTCTCGGATCACACCCAGCTCGAAACTACTGCGATCTGTTTCGACGAGCCATCTTCGTACGCTCATGTGACAGAAGAGGCGGACCTGGCGCCAGGCGAATTCGAAAGGCTGCTGGCGGTCTGCCCTGACGATCTCGTCGTCCTCGGTGGCGGCGTGCGCATTGACGACTTTTCTTCCGCCGACCCCGAGGTACACATCCACCACTCTTCCCCAGGGACAGTGGGCGGCCAACCCATCACTTGGCACGCGGGGGTCTCCAATGAGGCGGACGAGGCCCGCGCCGTCGAGGTCTACGCGATCTGCGCAACCGAACCCGAGGGCTATACATTCAGCTTCGGGCCGGTTGAGGAATCGCTCGATTCTGGGAGCTTCGAACGCCTTCGCGGCCAGTGCCCAGACGAAGGCGGCGTCATCTACAGCGGGGGCTTTTTCATCAACAACCATCTCTCATCGCCTAGCAATACCCGCATCCATGAGACCTTCCCCGGGGAGAGCGAGGGCGGCGCGCGCGACGAGTGGGTCGTCGGGATCTCGAACGAGAGCGGCAGGGACCACGAGGTGTCGGTCCAAACCGTTTGCGCACAAGAAAAAGCCGGCTATGTCCAAGCGTCGGAACAGGGCGAGGTCGGGCCCGGGGAGTTTGAAGGGCTCACCGCCCAGTGCCCCGACGACGGCAGCCACATTTCCGCCGGCGGGATCCGGGTGCCGGACCTCGGCTCCGAAGAGCCGCCGACGAAGCTTCGGCAAAGTTACCCCAGCGCCAGCGCTTCGCGCCATCAGTGGTCGTTCGGCGTCTCGGACACTCGGCCAGGGGATTAAAGGCCGCAGCTCGTCTCGCCTCCTCGAGCTTCGGTGAGCGTGTGGCCCGGCGGGGCATGCACGGACCGCCGCCGCCCCGAATCACATCCCGGCGCCGCCGGACTGAGTCTCGACCCGCTCGAGCTTGGCTCCTCGCGGCCCACGGCCGGTCAGGAAGCCACCGGACTGCCGCCGCCACAGCTCTGCGTACGGGCCTTTTGCGGCTAGGAGCCTCATCGTGGGAGCCGCTTCCGGCGACGGCGCCCTCGCCCAGCACGACGAGCCGATCCATGGCCGCGAACGTAGACAGGCGGTGCAGCTCAGGCCGGCACGAAGGCCCGGGCGGATCGCGTAGGTGCGCGGGCGGAGGCGATGGGCGGGATGTCGGTGGGGAGGCCGGCGCGCGCTTGGTCGGCAGTGCCCCCTCCACGGGGCGGCGCTTCAATGAACGCCTCGTGCCAAGCGCGAGCTCTCAGCATCACGGGCCCGGTTCGACCGAGAGCGTCCGAACGTCCCGTACATCCCGGACTCCCGGACACCGGTCCGGACGGCGTCGACGCCGGGGGCTCAGCCATGAGACGCCGCTTTTCGGCGGGGTAGGCGAATCGCGCATGCGCGGGACCGCCGAGACCGAGACCTCGATCGCTATGGTCGATCCAGACTGAAGCCACACGAAGGCCGTGTTGAGTACGGGGCGACTTCGAGCGCGCCAGTTACCACAGCGTGTTCCGCGACGCGGCGTCCACGGCGATGCCGTTTGCGACCTGCTGGTGCGTTGTCGGCACCTCGAACGCCGCGCATGAGTCGCCGATGCGATTCGTTCAAACGCCGCATCGACAGCGGAAGCCCTGCGGGCTCCGGGAGCTCTCCTCTGGCGTACGCGAGGGCGCCCACGTAGTTGCAGATCTCTTCGACCTCGGCGTCCGGCGCGCTTTCGTCCTCCTCGGCCTCGAAGGTTAAAAGGTCGACGAGCGTCGCCTGCGTGCCCTCGATCTGGGACGAGACGACCGCCTCCTTCCGAACAAAGGCGTAGATGAACCAGTCGCTCGACGGAAGCATCTCGCCCGCGAGCTCCAGACGCACCAGCCCGGCGGCCCGGAGCCGTTCGAGGACCACTCCCTCGAGTCTGAGGGGTGGAGAGGAAGACGCGGCCCGTAGAGGCGGATGCTCATCCCCGAGCGTGAAAGGATTCGCAACCGCTTGGCCGCCTGGAGCCCGCAGCGGGTTCAGGCTCGAGCGAAGAACAGCCAGTCGGTCGCGCCCTCGTCGACGAGGTCGTTGTAGTAAGGGACCGCCTCGACCCGCACGTCGTCGAAGACCTCGCGGAGCGCGGCCGAGAAAGGGGAGTGCTCGGCGTACGACCAGACGCCGAGGATGCCGCCCGGCGACAGATGCTCGCGGGCCCGGCGAAGGCCTGCCGCGGTGTAGAACGAGGCGCTTGCCCGATCGAGCTGATGGTCAGGGGCGTGGTCGACGTCGATGAGAATGAGGTCGTAGGTACGCGCCGGTGGCTCCCCGAGGCGCGCGTACACATCGCCCTCGACGACTGCGAGTCTGTCGTCGGCGCGAAGCTGGGGCGCCAGCGGAATCAGGTCGCGATCGACCCAGCCGATGACCTGCGGGAGGTACTCGACCACATCGACGTGGGTCACCCGCTTGGCTCCGGCGGTCAGCACCTCGTAGGCTGTATAGCCCAACCCCAGGCCACCCACGAGTACGCAGAGCTCCCGCCCTTTGTGCATCTCGAGAGCGCGCGTGGCGAGCGTCCGCTCCGAGACCGTGATGTAGCTACTCATCAAGAACTCATGGTCGAGCGTCACCTCGGTGACGACGACGTCCGGACGGCTCAGGAGCCGCCGGCGCCGCAGGCACAACAGGCCCAAGGGCGTGAGCTCGCAGTCGAGAATCTTCAAATTGGAGGCAGGCATGGCCGGGTCTCAGTCGTCGCCGGTTGGCTGCTCAGGCAGCTCGTCCGATGTCGTCGGTTTATCCGGGCGAAGCTGCCGGGGCACGAGCCGAATCACCGCCACGCCGATATTATCGAGACCGCCGCCTGCCCAGGCCGCGCCCACCAATCGCTTGCAGGCTTCGTCCGCGTCCCTCGCCATCTTCAGGATGTCGGCGATCACGAGCTCGTGCGCGCTACCCCACAGGCCATCGGAGCAGAGCAGAAACACATCGCCGGGCTCGCAGCGGACGATGCGCATGTCCACGGCGACGTCGCGCTTACCGTCGAGGCAGCGGGTGAGCACGTTCTTGTGCTCGTCGGCGGCGTCGCTGCCGTCGGCGAGGGCGGTCACGCCCCGCTTTTTGAGCTCGGCGGCGTACGAGTGATCATCGGTTAGAAGGTCGAAGGCTTCGCCGCGGAGCCGATAGCACCGGCTATCGCCGATATTGCCGATGGCGGCGCGGCCGTGGGCGATCGCCGCAGCGACGAGGGTGGTGCCCATCGTGGCATATCCCTCGCCGGCCTTCGGATGCTCGGAGATGCGACGGTTGGCGACCGCGAACGAGGTCAGAAGGCGCTGGGCCGTCTCGTCGATATCCGCCCCCGCTCCGCTCAACTCCTCGAAGCTTTGTTCGAGTCCGTCGGCTGCGGTTTGGCTGGCGAGGTTGCCGTGGGCATGACCGCCCATGCCGTCGGCCACGAGCGCCAGGCCGAGGTCCGGGTAAACCCGCGCCACATCCTGATTCATCTCGCGAACGAGGCCGCGGTCAATGCGGGCTGCGAAGTCGAGGTGGTACACGTTGTCCTATGTGGGGCGACTGGCCCGGCTATAAAGAAATACTGGACGAGAGTCAGATGGCGCCCTCGCTGCTAAGGCATTCCTCAGATCCTTCGCCAGCGCTGTCCGCGTGGCGCTGCCGTTCGGTCACGACGCTGACCACGAGCCATCCGGCCATCGAACTCGCGGTCGTTATGCTCCTCGAGCGCCAGCGCCGCCTCTTTGCGATCCCTCATGGTCACGAAGCCGAGCCCGTACTCGAAAAAGAGCGGTCATCGCGCCGGCTGTCAAGTATACCTTGACAGTGACGGATGCGCTTCCTTCAGCCATCGCGGGTTACGACCCCGCTGGCGGTCTCGGCAAACGTCAGTTCCGAGAGATTTCTCTGGGCGGCGTGAAATTGCCAGTCCCCCTTGAAGAGCACGACGGTTCGTCCGCGCACATCCCGTGCCGGCAGGCCCACCCGCGCCCTCTCGAGATCCTCGGGGCTCACGTAACCTCCATCTGCCTTTTTGACCCATCTGGCGAACTGGTAGTCGAGCGGCTCGAACTTCACGTCGACCGCGTATTCGACCTGGAGCCGATGCTTGGCCACCTCGAGCTGAAGCTGACCGACGGCGCCGAGGATGGTGTCGCCGGCCCGCCCGCTGGGCGGGCGGTAAAGCTGAATCGTGCCCTCCTGCGCGAGCTGTTCGAGGCCCCGGCTCAGCTGCTTGCGGCGCATCGGGTCCATCATCACGATTCGGGCGAAGTATTCGGGCGCAAAGCTCGGAATCGGCTCGAACGTAAACGCCGACGTCTCCGTGACGGTATCGCCGATGTCGAAGATGCCGGGGTCATGAACGCCGATGACATCGCCTGAAAATGCCTCGTCCACCGCCGCCCGCTCGCTCGCCACGAAGCTCGCGGGGTTGGCGAGCCGAAGCGTCTTGCCGGTGCGAACGTGGAAGACCTTCATGTCGCGCCGAAACGCGCCGGAACACACGCGCAAAAACGCCACGCGGTCCCGATGCGAGCGGTTCATATTCGCCTGAATCTTAAAGACGAAGCCGGAAAACTCCTCGGACTCCGGCGCCAGCTCCCCTGCGCGTGTCTTGCGGGCGCGCGGCGGCGGCATCATCTCGGAAAACTCGTTGAGAAAGACCTCGATGCCGAAGTTATTGACGGCGCTGCCGAAAAACATCGGCGATACGGTGCCATTTTCGAAGCTTTCGCGGTCGAGCGCATCGCCGGCGGCGTCGAGAAGCTCGGTCTCCTCGCAGAGCTGTCGGTGTCCGCTCTCCCCGAGCTCGTCACGAAGTCGCGGGTCGTCGAGCCCGGTCACGGTGACGGGAGCCATGTCCGCCCCTTTCGCGGCGCTCGAGCCGGCGCGGCTTTCGTCAAAGAGGTACACCTGCTTTTTCGCGCGATGGTAGACGCCGCGAAACACGCCGCTGCGAAACAGCGGCCAGGTGATCGGATACACCCCGATCTCCAGCACGCTCTCGACTTCGCCTACGAGGTCGAAGGGCTCTCGACCCGGCCGATCCATCTTGTTCACCAAGGTGAAGATGGGCACGGAGCGCTGCCGGCACACGCGAAACAGCTTTCGCGTTTGAGCCTCCACGCCCTTGGCGCAGTCGAGCAGCATCACCGCGCCATCCACGGCGTGCAGCGTACGATAGGTATCCTCGCTGAAATCCGCGTGGCCCGGCGTGTCCAAAAGGTTCATCTGGAGCCCGCGGTAGGGGAACTGCAGGACGCTCGTGGTGATCGAGATCCCGCGCTCCCGCTCCATCTCGAGCCAATCGCTCACGGCCGCCGCGCGCCCGCGCTTGGCCTTGACGGCGCCGGCGAGCTGAATCACGCCCCCGTAAAGCAGAAGCTTCTCGGTGAGCGTCGTCTTCCCGGCGTCCGGGTGAGAGATAATGGCGAAGGTTCGGCGCCGCCTAACTTCCTGGACGAGACGCGATGCGGTAGACACGGTCTTGGCTTCGGGAATTGCGGGAGAGAGGGCGACACGGCCACAGTCAGGCCGCTGGCCACGTGGTCGGCTGGTGTGCAACTCGCGCTGGCGGCCCTGCGCGTGCCATACTGCAGGGGAGCGCCTCGCGAAGCGCCTGCCCTCAGTACCCTCGGATTCCATCCTTGTCAAGAAGCGCTGGACAGAAGGCCAAGCCGAAGCACCCCACGATCGATATCGGTCCGCGGCTCAAGGCCGCGCGCCGCGCGGCCGGGATGTCGCTGCGCTCGCTCGCCGGTCACACCGGGTTTTCCGCGAGCTTCTTGTCGCAGGTGGAGCTAGGCCAATGCTCGCCCTCGCTCGCGTCGCTCGAGAAAATCGCCGCCGCCCTCGACCTGTCGCTCGTTGAGCTTCTAAGCGATCCTCCGGGAAGCCCGAGCCCGGTGGTTCGCCGCGCCGATCGAGACTCGCTACGCAGCGCCTGGTCGCGGGCCACGGCGGAGTCGCTCCTGCCAGCGCAAGCCGACGAGCGCCTGCACGCGCTGCTCGTCACCATAGACGCCGGCGGCAAGACGGGAAGGATCGACCGGCGCAAGGGCAGCGTTGAGTTCGCGTACTGCGTGCGGGGCCGCGTCTCCGTCGCGATCGGCGGCGTCGATCATCTGCTCGGTCCGGGGGACTCCGTGCTCCTCGAGGGGGGCCAGGGCGTGTCGTGGGAAAACCTCGGCAAAGTTCGCGCCGAGGTGCTGCTCGTCGGCGCCAAGCTTCGCTAGTCAGGACGCAGGCTCGCGAGATACGGCTCGCCGCGGCGCGCCGAACTTCCGGGCGCATGTAAAGTATGACTTGACGGCATCCGCAAGCTCGCCCAGGATGGAGATTTGCGATCTGGCGCGAGGGAGGCATTTGTTCATCGAATACGCGATGGCGACTCGACAGGGTCGCCACGTGACGCACAATCAGGACGCCGCGTGCATGATTCCGCGGGCTCGCGTGTTCGCGATCGCAGACGGCACGGGCGGGCGTCCAGACGGGCTTAGGGCGAGCGAGCTCGCCGTCTCGGCGCTCGAGGATTACTTCCGCCAGGCGCGCGCTTGCCCCGCCCCCGAAAACGGTTCCGGTGCGGCAGCGGTGTCTGACGTGAAGGGAGCCATCGCCCAAGCGAACGAGCGAATCTGGAGCGAGAACGCCGACCGGGTCGCGGCCGAGCGGATGACCGCCGCGATCGTGGTGGCCCACTTTCTCGGCCCAAACGTCGCGATCGCCAGTGTGGGCCATGCTCGGGCTTATCGCCTCCGCGATCGGAAGCTCAAGCGACTTACTGCCGATCATATCCTTCTCGAGCAGAGCCGCCCCTATCTCAGCGACGACGACCTCGAGGCCTTGCGGCCGCTTCAGGATGTGCTTACCCGTGCTCTCGGATTTGCCGCCAGGGTCGCCGCCGATGTCATGACTCACTCGGTCGCGCCGGAGGACTGCTTCCTTGTGTGCTCAAGCGGGCTCACCGATGCCCTGCCGGATCCCGCCATCTGCGACATCATGCTCTCTGCCTCCTCGCTGGAGGATATGTGTCAGGCGCTGACCCGCGCCGCGGACGCCGCGCATGGGCGCGATAACATCACCGCAATGGCGATTCGTCTGGGCCGTGCCGCCGCCGCGCCGAGCTGAGAGCACGGCCGCACGCCCTCGTTTGCGCGGAGGCGATCGTTTCGGATAGCTTCCGCTCGGCCTATCTCCGGGCGGTCGCAACAGATTGCTGGGCCAAGCAGGACGCAGGCAGTGAACAAAGCGGACGAAAAAGAGGAGTACGAGCACCTCGAGCGGGTCAAGGCGAAGCTCGAGGAGTCGGTCAAGCGGCTCGAGGGTCGCGCGAAGCAGTACGCCGCGGAGGCGCGCGAGCATGTCGACCATATGTGGGAGGCCCGCCGCGACATGGACGCGAGCGAAAAGGCGGCGGCGCGCGAGACCACGCAGCAGATCGTCGCCACCGGCGACACGGTCGCGGAGGCGAGGAAGCGCGCACAAAAGCTCCTCGCGTCGCCTTATTTCGGGAGGTTCGATTTCCACAAGGCCGGCGAGGGCCTCGCCCGACCGGTCTACGTCGGCGTGCACTCGTTCTCCCAGGCGGAGGGCGGCGATCCGCTCGTCTACGACTGGCGCGCGCCGATCTCCACGATGTTTTACGACTACGAGCTCGGGCCGGCGCGCTACGAGTCACCGAGCGGTCCGGTACCGGGCGAGATTGTGCTCAAGCGGCAGTTCCGAATCCGCGGGGGGCGTGTCGAGTTCATGCTCGAAAGCGGCCTGAGCATCCTCGATGACGTCCTTCAGGAGGAGCTTAGCCAGACGTCAGACGATCGGATGAAGAACATCGTCGCGACGATTCAGCGCGACCAAAACGCGATCATCCGCAACGAAGACGCCAAGACCTTGGTCATCCAGGGCGTCGCCGGATCCGGCAAGACCTCGATCGCGCTTCACCGGATCGCGTTTTTGCTCTATCGCCACCGGGACACGCTAACCTCCCATGACATTCTGATCATCTCGCCGAGCAAGGTCTTTGCTGATTTCATCTCGGATGTGCTGCCGGAGCTCGGCGAGGAGCAGATCCCCGAGCTCGAGATGGAGAAGCTCGCGCACGAGCTCCTCGAACACAAGGTGACGTTTCAGACGCTGCAAGAGCAGACCGCGACGCTCCTCGAGACGCGCGATGAAGCCCTGCAGCGCCGCATCGAGGCGAAGGCCTCGCTCGAGTTTCTAAGCAAGTTGGAGGCCTACGCCCAGCACGTGGATGCGACGCGGTTTCGCGCCGAGGACGTGCAGATCGCCGACCACACGATCCGCGCGCCCCTTCTCGACAAGATGTACCGCCAGCGGCACGACCTCACGCCGACCGAGCGGCTTCGGTGGGTGGCCGACTGGGCTGCGCAGCACCTTCGACGCGCGCACCGTCACGAGGTCACCGCCAAACAGCGATCGGAGCTGCGGTCGCGAATCAAGAAGATGTACACGAAGACCGCCCTGCGCAGCGCGTACAAGGCGTTCTTTGACTGGCTGGGGAGGCCCGAGCTCTTCAAACCCCGCCCGCGCTCGGTGCTCGAGTACTCGGACGTGTTCCCGATGATCTACCTTAAGCTGCGGCTCGAGGGAGCGAGCACCGTCCATCAGCGCGTTTTGCACCTCGTGATCGACGAGATGCAGGACTACACGCCGGTCCAGTACGCCGTGATCGCGAGGCTGTTTTCCTGCGACAAGACGATCCTCGGCGACGCGAGCCAGGCGGTCCACGCAAGCACCGGGGCCAGCGCCGACGCGATCAGCCACGTGTTCGAGCACGCTGAGAGCGTGAAGCTCTGCAAAAGCTACCGCTCCTCCTACGAGATCAGCCGGTTCGCCCAGGGGATCTCCGCAGACGCGGATCTCGTCGCCATCGAGCGCCATGGCGAGCTGCCCGTAGTCGCCGAGCTGCCCACGCAAGAAGACGAGCTCCGCGCGATCGGTGACGCCGTGGCGGCGTTTCGGGCGCGCGGCGCGAGGACGATGGGGATCATCTGCAAGTCGCAGGCGCGCGCCGCCAGCCTTCATGAGCTGCTGCTGGCATCCGAGCCCGACATCCAGCTTTTGACCGAGCGCAGTACCGCCTTCGTGCCGGGCGTGGTGGTCTGCTCGGCCCATCTGGCCAAGGGGCTCGAGTTCGACGAGGTCGTCGTGCCGCAGGCCACCGCCGAAACCTACCGCACCCGGCTCGAAAAAAACCTACTGTACGTGGCGTGCACCCGCGCGATGCACCGGCTGATGGTGACTTACGTCGGCGAGGCCACGGATTTCTTGCCGCCCGATTCGCTTTACGAGCGGCGCTGAGTGTCTCGTGATCGCGTTTCCCCGCCGCCATCTCGCAGCGCTCGAGGATCTCGCGGCGCATGTGCTCGAAAAGCGCGGCGTCAGAGCGCGCCCCGAAACGCTCGCTCGCGATCTGCTCGGCGGCTTTCATGAGTTATGTATGGGCCATGGCCTCGATGGGATCGTGCTCGAGCTCGACCGGTCGGTCACGCCGCTCGAGCCTGAAGCGGTTCCCATCGACGATGAGGCCGTGCTTTCGGAGGAGCTCAGCTTTCGCGATCCCCTCGCCGCGCGCCTAAGCAGCAAAGAGAGCTTTGATCCCGGGGGACCACGGCCGGCGATGCTGAGGCAGCTCGCGGACGCCGTGGTCGCGAGCTTGAGCCTTTCGCCCTACGATCCCGAGGAGCGCACGATCACCTTAGCCGACGCCGCCTTACGCGAGCTCGACTCGGCGATGGCGACCGCCATCGAGCCTGCGCTCGCCCCGCCGAAGCTGCGCGAGGCGATCATCTCGACGGGACGCGAGCTCTGCCAGCCGCTTTACCTCGACGCGTTTGACGAGATCGCGCCGCAGCTCGACGTACTCGGCACGCGCGTCCCGCCGCAGCGGGACATGCCGCTGCATGCCGTGCAGGCCGTCAAGCGGACGCTCCTCGACGGGAAAGCCGATGTCGTTGAGCGTGCCGCCCACGACGCGATCGATCGCGCGAAACGAGTGCTTCTGCGCGCAAGCGCCGACGCGGCCGGCCGGCTCGACGAGCCGATCTCCCACCGCCTCACGCCGCGCGACGTGGCCATCCGGCGGCTCGCCAAGTTGCGGATACCCAAGCCGGAGGCCGTCGTGCCGTCGCTTCTGGCGAGCCTTACGGAGCTTTTGGAGCTCGCGTGGGAGGATCCCGAGCCGGCCGCGCGCGCCTACAGTCCGCGCGAGAGCTTCGCGGTCGGCGATCTTCTCGATCACCCGACCTTCGGCTGCGGCACCGTGGAGGCCGCGTGGGAGACCTCCGTGGAGGTCGAGTTCGAAGACGGCAGCTGGCGCACCCTCGTTCACGGCCGCTCACGCTGACATCCAGAGCCGAGCGAGAGCGCGCGCGTGGGCTAACGGTCGGCTCGGGAGGCGACCATGACGAGGGCGACGGCGACGCCCACGTACGCGACGAGGACGGCGAAGACGCGCTCGACCGAGACGCCAGCGTCGATGAGGATGCCCAGGGTGTAGGGCGCCAGCGCGGTGGTGAGGACCATCAGCGATTGCGCGAGCGCGCGGATCGAGCCGAGGTGACGGTAGCCATAGCGCTCGGCCCACATCGCACCGAAAGCCGTCGTCGCGGCGCCCTGGGTCGCGCCGGCCAGCGCCATGTAGGCGAAAGCCGCGGCGAGATGCGCCGACAGCGCCATGATCGCGAGGCCCGCGCCGAGCGGCAGGAGCACGAACTTGAGCATCCGCACGCCGCCCAGACGGTCGACGAGCGCGCCCGCCCAAAGCGCCCCTGCCACCGTGGACGTCGCGTAGACCGTGAACGCGGCGGCGAAGGCGCTTAGGCTCCAGCCCTTGCTCGCGACGATGTGGACCTGGTGAAAGAACACGCCCGTATTGATGAACGCGGGCGCCAAGACCGCCGGCAGGATCAAGTAAAGCCGGAGGTCGCGCAGGACCTCACTGCGCCGCCAGTGGCGGCGGCCTTCATCGCGGACCTCGCGCTCGGCGCGGGCGAGCATGCGGTCGTGACGAAGGGCGTGACCGCGCAAGAGCCACATCGAGGTGGGGATGACCACGAGGGCGACCAGTGCGGCGACGGCCGCCCAGCTCTGCCGCCAGCCGAGGGCGGCGATCGCGATCACCGCAAGGGCTGGAAATACGGCCTCGCCCGCCGGATGCCCGAGCGACGCGATCGACAGCGCGCGGCCGCGGCCATCGTCAAAGTATCTCGCCATCGAGGTCGCCGAGACGTGGCCCAACAGGCCCTGCCCCGATAGGCGCAGGCCGAAGATCGCGAGGAGAAGCAGCCAGAGGCTCTCCGCCACGGCCATGGCTGCCGCGGAGGCGACGAGCCCGAGGCAGACACAGGCCGTGACGGCGCGCAGGTCGAAGCGATCGACCGCGCTGCCTAACCATAGAAGGAGGAGGCCGCTCGCCAGCGTAGCGGCCGAATACAGCGCCCCGAACTCCCCATGGCTGAGATCCATCGCCGCGCGGAGCTCGGCGCCGAACAGCGCGATGAAA
Organism: Nannocystineae bacterium; assembly: GCA_007133195.1. Classification (GTDB taxonomy): domain Bacteria; phylum Myxococcota_A; class Polyangia; order Haliangiales; family Haliangiaceae; genus SLNH01. The sequence continues at coordinate 16,009 of SLNH01000364.1, forward strand.
AAGGTCTGACCGAAACTCGACGCGAGCGCGAGCAGGACGCCGAACGCGAGAAAGCGGCGATGTCGAGCGATGAAGCGCAGGTAGGGCCACATGGCGCTGCGATCCGCGGAAAACCTGCTCTTAACCGCGGCCGCCCTCGAATGCAACCACGCGCCTCGCCGACCGGGCGTGGCCGCGGGCAAGCGCACGGGCCGCATCTGGGGCATACTGAGCGGGTGAGCGGCGCGCGGGTGCCCAGCGAGGAGGAGCTCGAGGAGTTTTCCCACCTCGTCAAGGAGCGATTGGCGGAGGTCGAAGCCAGCCTCGAGCTCGCGAGCTCCGATGCCGAGCCGGTTGATCTCGACCTGTCGATCGGGCGGCTAAGCCGGATGGACGCGCTCGCGCAGCAGCATATCGCCGTCGCGCGAAGAAGGGAGCTCGAGACGCGCCGAAGTCAGCTGCGCGCCGCGCTCGCGCGCATTAACGCCGGCAGCTTCGGCGAGTGCTTGGATTGCGAGGAGCCGATCGGCCTAGGTCGGCTCAGGGCGCGGCCGGAATCGTCGCTGTGTCGCGACTGCCAGCAACGCCGCGGCTCACCCAGAGGCTGAGCTCAGTCGATCCGCGCTCGCTGTCGGAGCGGGCCGCATTCGAAGGGCAGCCCGCTTCGCACACCTCCGTGGAACGCCGCCAGCGTGAAAAGCGTTACAAGGGCAGGCAGAAAGGCCGACGCAAGCAGGCGCGCAGGTCCCGTGAGCGCAACCGCCGGCGCTGACGAAAGCCGAGCCTGCCTCCGTCGCCCTCACGAGATGGGCTCGGCCTCGGCGTATTGCCACCCGGCTGCGCTACCAGCATCGCGAGCGCCGCCGGGCTGGCGATCCGCGAAGGTCAGCGCTTCGTGCCGCTCGGCGACGGCTCAGCCGGAATTCTGCCCGAGGATTGGATCAAACGGTTCGGCGCGCTCGCCAAGGTGGGCGGGGCGGGTATCCCGCTTCGCCTCGTCGAGCCTATCGTGCCCGCGAACGTCTGACGGTTACGACCTCGCAGTCGTCCGAGTTCGAGTGTGGCGGCGCGACGAAACAGCCCCGGAGTCACCGACGTGCGAGCGAAACCGGCGGTGACCTGGCACCCTCAAGCCGATGGCCCTCTTGCTCACGGGCGCGCCGGGCGTCGGCAAAACGACCACCATCCAGAAGCTGGCGCGCGCCTATTCGGACAAGACACTCCGGGGCTTTGTGACCCAAGAGATGCGGCGAGCCGGCCGGAGAGTCGGCTTCGAAATCCGCACGTTCGGCGGCCGCAAGCAGGTGCTCGCCCACGTGGACCTCGACTCGTCCCACCGCGTCGGTCGCTACGGCGTGGACGTCGCCGCGCTGGACGACATCACCGAAGACGCGCTCACCACTGATGACGCCGCGGACCTGTATCTCGTCGACGAGATCGGCAAGATGGAGTGCTTCTCGAAGAGCTTTCGCTCGGCGCTGCGCGCTCTTTTCGCATCCGGGCGGCCCCTGGTTGCCACGGTGGCGCTGCGCGGGGGTGGTTTCATCCAGGAAGTCAAAGACCGCGCCGACGTGGAGTCTTGGGAGGCGACGAAACAAAACCGCAACGAGCTGCCAGACCTCGTGGTCGACCGGTTGCGGCTTTAAGGTTCGTTGCCTAGGGTTGCGCCGGCGCCGCCGGATCGGGCCCCGGTCGCCCGGCCTCGTGCCGATACCGGCCGCTTTACAAGAGCAAGAGATCCTCGTCCTGCGTGCGGCGCGGTCTCGCGGTGGAGCCCGTCGGCATCCGCGGTTTCCTCGGCCACTGCTTTGGACTCGGCACCTCCGCTTTCGCCGAGCTATGAAAGGCCCTTGCGCTCGAGCTCGCCTAGCTCGCGCTGCAGGCGGGCGAGGGCACTCTCGATCTTGCCGATGTGGGGCATCGCCAGCTCCATGCGGCCCACGAACAGGGGGTAGCGATTCACGTAGACGAAGTAGCCGGCCATGGCAGTGTTGTCCTCGGCGGCGAGGGCGTCGATGTGGCCGAGGACGTCGGCGACGTTGTCGGCGGCCTGCTCCGCGAGCGCCTTGGCCATGGATCTGGCCTCTTGGAGCAAAATTTCTCCGCAAACTGCCCATGGCCGGCCGGAAAGCGGCGCAGAGCCCAGCAGCATCTCGATCCGGGTGGCGTCGGCCTCCCAGCGGCGCGCGGCGTCATGCAGATGCGTCATATGCGTGGGGTAGGGCCGCAGATGGGTCGCGAAGGTCTGATACAGCTCCTCGAGCGCGCGATCGAGCTCGCCTCGTAGCGCTCGAGCGCTCCGCATCGCGAACCACCTCTTGGCCTGTCGCCCGATCGACCCGTCGAAGATGCTCCCGAGCAGGCGCCCCAGATCCACATCCAGTACCCGATCGACGTCGACCGTGCCGCTCGAGCCGAAAAGCGGGCCGGTGGCCGCGCCCGTCCGCCACGCGCTCCGATCGGCCGCCAGGCTCCCGTCGGCACCCGACGGCACCCGCAGCGACCCGGCGCCCGCGTCCGCTCCGCCCGCGGGTGGCAACGCCTTGGCGGCGGGAATCGACAGCGCGGGGATCGCCCGGCGATCTCCGGCACCGCGGTGCTCGCGGTAATACTCCTGGATCGTCTCGAGCTGCTCCTGGATAAACGCCTTGTAGCTCCCCCCGAGGCCGACTGCCTCGCGAAGCGCCCGCGCCGCGTCCCCCAGCCCTTCCGGCTCTTCGAGCAAGAGCTGCTGGCTCGCCATCACCTCCAGCGCGAAATCGCTGGCGCCCAAGTCCCAGAACACATCGAAGAGCGACACGGGCGGCTGCGCCCCGAGCGGGATCGGTTTTAAAGCCGCCTCGCGCATCGCCGCCCGCCGGGCGTGGGCCCGACGCGCCCGGACGATGGCCAGGGCCCCCCCGGACCCGGCGAGGCCAATAGCGGCCAGCACCGTGAGCGTGATCGGATCCACCGGCGGAGACCGTAACCCACGGCGGGCCCGAGGTGGCCCCACTGGACGACAGCCGCCGGACGACAGCCGCCGGCACGTACGAGGTATCGAGCCCACGCGACGAGGCGACAGAGTAGGCCACGCCCCCGGCGACCAGGCCTACGCGGCCCCACCGCGGCCGTAGGAGGGCCGCCGCACTAGCTCACGGCGCGACCTGCGTCGCGTCTCGCTCGGCCAGGAAATCGGCCACGGCGCGTCCCCACGCCTCGGGGGCCTCGAGGTGGGCGAGGTGGCCTGCGTCGGGGATGATGATGCGGCGTACGCCTTCGCGCGCGGCGAGCCACGCGGAGTCATCGGCGGGAAAGCGCAGGTCGCGCTCGCCGTGCACCACGAGCACGGGGAGTTCGGAGTGCGCGAGCCAGCTGCCGTCGATGGGCCGTTCGGCGGCCAAGATGTCGCGGCTCCACTCACCCGAGAAACGCACGGCTTCGATGACTGGGCGAATGCGCGGGATGAGCGATCGATCCCACACATCGAGCTCGAGGCCGGAAAGGGCGAGGGCGCGGGTGTGGGCCGCAGGATCCTCGCCCTTCGGCGCGAGGCGGGCGAGTTCGGCCTCGGCGGTTCGGCGGCGGCGCGCGCGCTCGGTGGGCTCGGGATCCCACGATACCGCGGCGCGCGTCGCGGTCGATGCGAGGATCAGCGAGCGAAATCGGTTCGGCTCGCGCTCGGCCGCGCGGATCGCGAGCCTGCCGCCGAACGAAAATCCCAGCAAATCGATCGGCGGCTCAAGGCTGCGCGCGAGCTGCAACAGATCGCCGGCCGCCGCCTCGCGGGTGTAATCGCCTGCGCGCTCGCAGCGAAACGAGCGACCGCAGCCGCTCACGCTCGCCCAAGCTCAAGAAAACGCTCAGACCACGAAAGGAAATCCCGATGGGTAAGCTTCAAGATAAAGTCGCGCTTGTCACGGGCTCTGACTCCGGCATCGGACAAGCGACCGCCGTCGAGTTCGCGCGTGAGGGAGCGGATGTCGTTGTGCACTACTTTCACGACCAAAGCGGCGCGAATTATACGCGTAAGAAGGTCGAGGCCGAGGGCCGCCGGGCGATCGTCGTACAAGGCGATCACGGCTACGAAGACCAAGTCAAGGCCATGTTCCAGGCGGCCTTCGACGCCTTCGAACACATCGACATTCTGATGAACAACGCCAGTGTGGACGCCTCGGGTGTCCATGTGGCGGACCTCAACATCGAGGACTTCGAAAGCACGCTGCGCAGCAACCTCGTCGGCCCGCTCATCTGCTGCAAGCATTTTATTAGCCACCGCAAACGTCTCGGCGGCGGAGGCAAGATCATTAACACGACCTCCGTACACGAGGAGCAGCCGCGCGCGGGAGCTGCGGATTACGACTGCTCGAAGGGCGGCTTGCGAAACCTCACGCGCACCTTGGTGCTCGAGGTCTCCGAACTCGGGATGACCGTGAATAACATCGCCCCCGGCATGGTGCTCACCCCGTTCAATCAGGAGGCGATCGACAACCCCGACGTCCTCGAAGAGCAGGTGCAGAGCATTCCGATGAAGCGCGCCGCCAAGCCGGAGGAGATCGGCCGGCTGGCGGTATTTCTCGGATCCAGCGACGCCGACTACGTCACCGGCGCCACCTACGTGATGGATGGCGGGCTCATGCAGATGGTCGGCCAGGGCGCCTGAGCAGCGGTTTCCGCTCGCCGCCCGCCGCCCGCGACGGCCGACGGCACGCCGAAGCGGGCGGCGTATGGCGACGCAGGCCCCGCCAGGTGGCGCGGACGTGCTAGGAGTACTGTCGTGACGATGAACCGGGAGTATCGCGCATCCGAGCCCGCGCGGGAGGGGGTCGCGGAGATGCCGGGGCCGGTGCTGATTGAATTCGGGACCTCGTGGTGTGGCTTCTGCCAACGGGCACAGCCGCTCATCGAGGCGGCGCTGTCCGATCACCCATCGGTCGAGTACCTCAAAATCGAAGACGGTCCGGGCAAGCCGCTGGGGCGCAGCTTCGGGATCAAGCTGTGGCCGACGCTGGTCATGCTCCTCGACGGTCACGAGGTCGCGCGTGTGGTGCGTCCGAACGAGGTCCGCGCGATTCGCGAGGCGCTAAAACGGGGGTCACGCGAAGCGGTCTAAGGCTACTGAAGTTACGAGGGATCTGGAGCGAAACGACCCGAGGCCGACTGCCTCGCGCAGCGCCCGCGCCGCGTCCCCGAGCGACCGGCCGGACTATGACAGGCTCAACTACCACAGGTAAGCGCGTCGGACTGCGTCGCGGAAGGCTCGCGCGCCGGGGTCTACGTCGGTGCGAAGGTGCCAGCTCATCGCGATCGGGATAGCGAACGTGGGATGTGGGCCGGGTACGATGCGCACGGGAAGGATTCTGCGCAACGCCTCGGCCAGAGAGCGTGGGACGCCCGCGATGAGTTCGGTGGTCGATGCGAGCCACGCCGCGGCGGTGAACGTTGGCACGGTCACGGCGACGTCACGAACGAGGCCGAGCTTCTCCATGGCGGCTTCGGCGGCCTCATGCCCGCGACCGCCACGCCCCAACGCCACGTGCACGTCAACGTGGCGTTCCTCGCAGAAGCGCTTCTTGCTGAGCCGCGCGCCCACGCGTGGGTGATTTTCGTGGATGAGCCAGGAAGGGCGTTCTTCGAACAAGGTCTCATGCTGAACGTCCTGCTCGTCGACAGGCGGCCCGATGACGACGTCGACGACGGTTCCCGCGAGCCCGCCTGAGGCGATGAGAACATCGGGGCTGACGACACGGAGATGTGCCCGTGGCATCGCGTCCGCGAGCGTTTTCGCTCGGTGGTGCTGGAACGTCACCCTGACACGGCGACATCAGCCGGGGCATTCATGACCCTCGGCTCGAACGGAATCGACGCGCTCGCAGCGATCGCCGCGTCGGACGCGGTGTCCGGCCTGGGTTTCGCGACGCCCGAGCTTTCCCTGCGCAGCTACACGGGAAAGCTGCTGGGCAACGTGCGGATCAGCGCGACGTCGTCCAGTGCGCCGGTGAGCCGCACGATGCGGCGCGCGGATCTCTACAGGTCACTCCACGGCGAGGCCCGTCGTCGCGGAATTCAGATCGAGCATGGCCGGGAGCTGGTCTCGGCGACCCAGGAAGGAGACGTCGTCACGGCAGAGCTCTCGGATGGCAGCGTCCGAGCTGGAGATCTCCTCTTCGGGTGCGATGGGGTGCATTCCCGGGTGCGTGACATCATCGACCCGGGCGCACCGCCGCCCGTCTATGCGGGTCTGGTCGGCATCGGCGGCTACGCGGCTGTACCTGCCGGATCGGGCCAACCGCCGCGTCCTCGGCTTCGACGCTGTTCCCGACGCGATGGGCGCCGAGGCGGATTTCGTATTGGGTCAGGAGGACTTCGACAGCAACAGCAGCGGCGTCGCCCAGGACGCCCTCAGCAGAGTCAGCTCCGTCGCCATCGAGGGGGACACGATGGCACTCGCCGATTTCGGCAACCGCCGCGTCCTGATCTGGAACCAGCTTCCGGCCGACGGCGACGCGCTCCCCGACCTCGTGTTGGGCCAGCCGGATTTCGAGTCGCGCCAGACCGACTGCTCCGACACGCGGTTCGGGTCGAACTCTGCCCACGACCTTCTACTCGTCGACGACCGCCTCATCGTCTCGGATAACGCAAACCA
>SLNH01000013.1 GCA_007133195.1 Nannocystineae bacterium
CGAGCTCGAGCGCCGCTTCGGCACGAGCGGCCACGCCGAGAAGGCTGCGCGCTCCCCCGCACCCATGCCGACCGGCGGCTGACGCCGGTCGGCCGCCGGGTCGCGCGGCCCGCGCTCGCGACGCGCCCGCCGAGACCGTGCCCGACGACCCTGCCCGACGACCGTGATCGATGGTGCTGAAATCCTGGCCCCAGCCGGCCGCCTGGCCGCCGCGATGGAGGGCTATGAAGACAGGCCGGGCCAGCGCGAGCTCGCGGCCGCCGTGGCGCGCGCCCTTGACCGCGAAACGGCGCTGTTGGCCGAGGCGGGCACCGGTACGGGAAAGACCCTGGCCTATCTGATGCCGGCCATCGCGAGCGGCAAGCGCGTGGTGGTGTCGACCGGCACGAAAACGCTTCAGGACCAGCTGGCGTATACCGACGTGCCGACCATCGAGCGGGCGCTCGGCCGGCGCGTCGATGCGGTCGCGCTCAAGGGCGTGTCGAACTATCTGTGCCGGCGAAAGTTCCGCCGAGCGCTGGCGGGCTCGATCGCCGGCGGCAAAACCGTCCGACTGCCTTCTACGTCGACTGTTACCGACGACGGTCGTGACGCGGCGGCCGGCTCATGGCGCGCGCGGCTAGACCGCCTCGCAGCCTGGGCCAAAACGACGCAAAACGGCGATCGCGGCGAGCTGTCGGACATTCCGGAAGACGATCCGATCTGGGAGGCCATCACCACCGACGCCGAAGCGCGCCTCGGACCGCGCTGCCCGCACTACGAGTCGTGTTTCGTCACGCACGCGCGGCGCCGCGCCGCCACGGCGGAGCTCGTGCTCGTGAACCACCACCTGTTTTTCGCCGACCTGGCGCTGCACAACGAGCACCCGGGGGCGCGCGTTTTGCCCCCGTACGACGCCGTGATCTTCGACGAGGCGCACGGCCTGGAGTCCGTGATCACGGAGCACTTCGGCGTGGGCGTGTCTTCGTTCGCGCTCTCGCGCCTGTCCCGCGACTTCCGCGAGCAGCTCGGCGCCAGCGGCGGGCGCCCGCGCGAGCGCGATGCGGGCGCAGGCGGGAAGGACGCCGCGCGCGGCGCGCGGGCAGCTTTCGCCATGGCCATGCAGCTCGATGCGCGCGCCGCCGAGCTGTTCGGCCACCTGCGCGCAAGCCTCGAGGAAAGCGGCGGCCACGGCGGCCGGCGTCCGCTTCGCCCCGAGGCCTTTTCCGGCGAGGCGCAAGGCGCCTATCTCGGGCTGGACACGGCCCTCGAGGCGATGCTCGCGCACGCCACGCTGGCTGCGGAGTCGCCGCCGGCGAGCGATCCCGACGACGAGACCGCCGAGCTCGCCGCGGCGCTCGCCCGCCGCGCCGCGCGCCACCGAGATACATTGGCGCTCCTCGCCGAGCAGCCCACCGAGACTTACGCATACTTCGGCGAGCTGCGGGGCGAAGGCACCTTTCTCGGCGCTGCCCCGATCGACGTGCACCACGTCCTGCGCGACAAGCTGCTCTCCGGGACGCCTGCGGCGGTGCTGACCTCCGCCACCCTGTCGGCGGGCGGCGACTTTTCGTACACCCGCGATCGCCTCGGGCTCGAGGAGGATGTCGCCGACGAGATCGCGGTCGAGTCACCGTTCGATTTCGCGTCGCAGGCGATCCTGTATGTACCACGCGACTTGTGCGAGCCGAGCGAGGCCGGATTTTCGATCGAATGTGCCGGGCGTATCGCCCAGCTCGCCGAGATTACGATCGGCCGCGCGCTCGCGCTGTTTACGAGCCACCGGGCGCTTCGCGCGGCCAGCGCCGAGCTCCGGCGAACGAGCGCCTTTCCCGTGCTCGCGCAAGGTGAGGCGCCGCGCCATGAGCTCCTTGCCCGCTTTCGCCGCGAGCCCGCCGCGATTTTGTGCGCCACCGGATCTTTTTGGGAGGGCATCGACATCCCCGGCGATGCCCTGTCGCTCGTGGTCATCGACAAGCTCCCGTTCACCGCGCCCGGCGATCCTATGGCGGCCGGACGCATCCGGGCGCTCGAGCGCCGCGGCCTCGATCCGTTCAGCACCTATCAGCTCCCGCGCGCCGCGCTCGCCCTCAAGCAGGGGTTCGGCCGTCTCATTCGCCGGCGAACCGATCGCGGGATCGCCGCCGTACTCGACCGGCGGCTCGTGACGCGCAGTTACGGCAGGGTGTTTTTCGACTCGCTCCCCGCGGAGCTGCCGCGGACCAGTCACGTCGAACGACTGCGCAGATGGTGGGCGGCGCGCGATGAGCCCTGACCCCATCGCCGTGGCGGCGATCGCGTTCGCCTACCTGCTCGGCTCGATCCCGGTCGGCCTGGTGTTGGCGCGCAGCCGCGCCGTGGATGTGCGAACGCGGGGCAGTGGCAATATCGGCGCCACGAACGTAACCCGAACCCTCGGCAAAGGCGCCGGCGCCGTCGTCCTCGTCCTCGACGCGCTCAAGGGCGCGCTGCCGATGCTCGTCGCAAGCGCCCTGGATGTCGCGGGGCGCGCCGGCCCGTACGCCGTCACGCTGGTCGGCGTCGCCGCCATCGCGGGGCACTGCTTTCCCGTTTGGCTCCGGTTTCGCGGCGGAAAGGGCGTGGCCACCGCGCTCGGCGTGTTCATCGTGCTCGACCCCGCGGCGATCGCCGTCGCCACGGCGGCCTTCGCCGTCCTGCTCGCCAAGCTGCGCATCGTGTCCGTCGCCTCGATGACCGCCGCCGTCTCGATTCCCATCACCCTCGCGGTCCTCGGACGGCCGCCGGAAGCAATCGCCCTCGGCGCAGCCGGGGCGGCCATCGTCTTGGTCCAGCACCGACACAACGCACGGCGCCTGCTAGCCGGTCGCGAGCGCCCGCTTTGACCGGGCTTACGCCCGGCCTCACCAGTCGGCGCTCAGCCACGACACCGGCTGGGCGCGGACCATGACATCGGCGAGCCGCTGCCCCACCGTCGCCTCTACGCCCGGCAACCACAAATCGCGCCCGGCGACCTCGGCGAGGGGAGCGAGCGCGAACGCCCGCTCGCCGAGGCGGGGATGCGGAACCTCCGTCGCCGGTGGCCCCGGCGAGCGCTCGGCGCGAGGGCCGTAGAGCAGGAGATCCAGATCGATGGGCCGCGGTCCGAGGGGCTGTTCCTCGGCCCGGTCTCGGCCCAAGTCCGCCTCGATGGCGAGCAGGGTGGCCAAAACCGCGCTCGGCTCGGGCGCCTGGGGTGCCTCGATGGCCACCAGGGCGTTGACGAACGGCGCCTGGTCGCGAAACGGACCTTGCGGCGCAGTTAGGTACAGGGATGACTGGGCCACACTTTGCACATAGGGGAGTGCGGCCAAGGACCGCGCCGCCGCGCGAAACCGTTGCCGAATCGCCCCTTCGCCGCCCTCGTTGCCCCCGAACCCTACGTAGATGAGCTCGGCGGAGCGACCGTGTGGCGCCTCCCCACTCACCCCGCGACGACCGGATTGGTGAGCACCCCGACGCCTTCCACCTCCACCTCCACTCGATCGCCGGGCGACAGGCGACCCACGCCCGACGGCGTTCCCGTCGCGATGATGTCTCCCGGCTCGAGCGTCATGACGTGCGACACGAAGGAGATCAGCTCGGGCACCGAAAAGATGAGATCCGAGGTGCGCGCGTCTTGCCGCGTCTCGCCGTTAAGCCGACTCGTCACCCTCAGGTCGGAGACGTCGAGCGCCGGCACGACGCGGGGACCCACCGGACAAAAGCTGTCGAAGCCCTTGGCTCGCGCCCATTGACCATCGCGCTGTTGGAGGTCCCGCACGGTGACATCATTTACGCAGGTGAAGCCGGCCGCGAACTCGAGGGCTCGGTCCGCAGCAACGCGACGCGCGCGCCTACCTATGACCACCCCGAGCTCGGCTTCGAAATCAACGCGCTGGTATCCGGCCGGGAGCTCGATCGGGGCCTCCGGGCCAACCAGCGCAGACGGCGGCTTGAGGAAAACGAGCGGCTCCGCGGGCAAGGACTTTCCCATCTCCCGCGCATGGGCTCGATAATTCACGCCGATCCCAACGACCTTCGTGGGGGCGAGCGCCTCGTTATCGCGCTCGCCCGCCGGATCCATGTCGAGTCGACGGGGTCCGCGCGCCCCGCCCGGCGGCACGTCGATTGGAAGGTGCACGCCGAACTTATAGCGCACGGCGCCCGCCTCGAAAACCGAATGCCGGCGACGCGGCCAGCAACGCCGGGCGAGGCCGCGGTTGCGCGCGCTGGGTACGAATGGCCTCAGTGCGCCGAGTGCATCGCCTCAGTCGCGTCGTGTTGCGCCCACATCTTGCCGTTCGCTAAACTAAACCGGTATGGCCGGTTCCCGCCGACCAGCGGTGGGGCAGTCTGCCGAGCGTTCCGTGTCGAGTCCCGGCGGCGCTGCAGCTGCCGCCGACGCCCCCGAGGAAGCGACTTCCGTTTCCGATCCGGACGCGCAGGGCGACTGGGCCGAGAGCACGGTCGTCGAGGACGAACCACAGAATTTCGCGCGTGCGCTCGCAGAAGGCGGTCACGCGGCCCAAGAGCCCGGTCACGCCCCCGCCCCCGACGGCGATGGTGACGGTGACGGCGCCGCTGAGACCACGTCCAAACGCCAAGCCACGTCCCCAGCGGCGAAGGCCAAAAATCCAGCCGCGACGCCTGGCGCCTTTAGGGATTCGGACCAGGCCCGCCAAAAGCGCGTGTCCGAACCGCCCCCGATCCCGCGCGCCGCGACGCGCTCGCCGAGCGGACGCGTCTCCAGGCAGCCTCCGTTGCCCACACGCGCGCGCCCAGATCCACCCGAGCCGCGCGGCCACAGCAGTGGCCCGCTACCGCCCGGCGGACCGGCGCCACCGAGCGGCGTGAGCGCGAGCCGCGCCGGCCCGCGCCGCTCGACCCATCCCCCAGGCCAGGGAAGCGCACCGGCGGCCACGTCCCGCAACTACGGTCATCACCCGCCGCGCGGATCGGCCACGGCGACGCCTGGCCGCCCCGCGGCTAGCGCGCCCGCTCGGCCGCAACCCGCGCGCGCGGCGTCCGGGCCCCCCGCCGCCTCCCCGGACACGCCAGCTGCGCGTGGCGCGAGCTCCGGCATTTCTGGACGGCCCGGCGGACGCAGTCTGAGCGGGCCGGGCCCTGCATCGGCCCTCGCCGAGCAAGGCGCGAGCTTCGCCGACGAGGGCTCGTCCACGATCGACGAGTATACCACCGAGGACGGCGAGGGCGGGTTCGACATCGCGTCGTCGCTCGAGCCGGGCCAGGCTCTCCCGCTCGGCCCCACCGCTGACAGTCGGGGCTCATTGGTCATCGTCGCCGGCAACGATCGCGGACGCGAGCTCGACCTGAGCGGCGAAACGGTCGTGGTGGGGCGGGGTACGGATTCCGATTTCGTCTTGACGGATATCGCCGCGTCGCGCCGGCACGCCGAGCTCCGATTTTTTGGCGGCGGCTATCAGATCCGCGACCTCGGATCCGGAAATGGGACGCTCGTAAACGACGTCTTTCAAGAGGAACCCTGCCCGGTTCGCGACGGCGATCGCATCGAGCTCGGCAATACCGTCATGCGGCTCGACCACCCCGCCACCCGCGAGCAAGCGGCTGCAGGCGTGGGCGCTGAGGGCGGCTGGGCGGGCCCTCAGGCCGCGGCGGACTCCGTCGGTTTTTTAGATGAGGAAAGCACCCTCGGCGGGCCTGATGGCCTGGCGACGGCGCCGGAGCCCGCGGCGGCTCGCGCGCGCGCCAGTCTGGACAGCAAAGAGCCGGTGCCTCGCGACGCCGGCCACGGGCTGGTACACGCCACGCTTCCGCCGATTCCGCCAGGCGGCACCGCGCAAGCGCAGCAGCCGCCTGCGATTTCCGCCGAGCACGGGGTTCCCCCGGCCCCCGGAGCGCAAGCCTACGCTCCCGCGTTCCATCGCGACGAGCCCGCCCCGCCGCCCCCGGAGACGCCTGCGCCGGCGGCGCATCCCTCGCCGCCTGGGCAGGACGCCCGGATCGGCCTCAGGGCGCCGCAAATCCCCGATTACCCGCGAGCCGGCAGCACCTCGGCGCCCGACCACCTGGCGGCCCCTCCGCCGCCAGCCGGCCCCGAGTACCAAAACGTCCTCGTCGGCCCCGTGAAGCGAGGGCGCAGGCGGGCGGCGGTCATCACGGCGTCGGCTCTGGGCGCCGCGCTGGTGGCGGGGACCGTGCTCGCGCTCGCGCTCGGCGGTGACGAGGTGGCGGTGGCCCCCGAGGCGTCACCCGAGGGCTCGGCAAGCGGCGATGAGCTCGCTGGTGGCGCCGAGGGTCACGAGGAGCCGGCGGGCGAATCCGGGCGTGCAGCGGAGGAAGGCGAGTCGGCGCCGGCCACCGGGGGTGGCGAGCAGGAGCGCGCCGCCGGCAGTCGCTCGGAATCGGCGGCGCCAGCGGAGTCGGAGTCGGATCCCGATCCGGCCGAGACCGCGCCCGATCCGCCCGATCCGCCCGATCCGGACGATGACGGCGCCGGACGTGACCGCGGCGGCTCCGGCGACGGCGACGGCGACGGCGATCCCAATGAAACCGGTGGCGATCCGGCAGGTTCGGAGCCTGGCCATGAGTCTTCCTCGCCATCGTTCGAGCCCGTGGAGCGAACACTCCCCGACTCCGCCTTCGGCACGGATGAGGCTGCGCTGGTCGCCGACGCGCAGATGATCGCCGAACTTCGAAAGCGCGCCGAGGCCGAGCAAGACGAGGAGGAACGCGCACAAGAGCAGCGCGACACCTCAGGTACGAGCCGACAGCAGGCGCGCAGGACCAGCGCTGCCGAGCGGGCGCAGGCAGCCGCCGACGAGGCCATGGCCACGGCCGAAGGCCAGTACGAGCAGCGCGACTTTTCAGCGGCGGCCGACACGCTTCGCACTGCGGCCGCGGACATCGACGGACGGGCAGCGCAGCGGCTCCGCCAGCGCGCAGGCGGCTATGAGCAGTTGGGCGACCAATACCAGGAGGGGCTGCGGACGCG
>SLNH01000199.1 GCA_007133195.1 Nannocystineae bacterium
ACCGAGAGGATCGCGACGAGCCCCTCGCGGATGTCCTCGGCCGAGACCGACAGGCCCTTGGGGGCGAGGCCGTGGGTGTTGATGTAATTGCGCACGGCCTTGACCACGCCGCCTTTGAGGCCGAGCTCGTGGGTGCCGCCCGAGGGCGTGGGCACCCCGTTGACGTACGAGCGGATGTGCTCGTCGGTGGCCTCCGTCCACTGCAGCGCGACCTCGAGGTTCACGTCGCCCTTGCGCTCGAAGTAAAAGCCCGCCGCGCCCTTGGGCACCGCCGGACGGCCGCGATCGCCGACGATTCGCACGAGGTAATCCGCGATCCCGCGGTCGTGTTGAAACGTCTTGGTCGCGGGGGGCTTCGCGGTTTGATCCCGAAACGTGATCTTGACGCCCCGGTGCAGGTAGCTCTTGGCCTCGAGCCTTTCGGCGATGAGCTGCGGCTCGAACTTCTGTTTGGCCCCGAAGATCTCCTCGTCGGGGCGAAAGGTGATCAGCGTCCCGGTCCCCTTGGCCGCGCCGAGGTTTTTGAGCTTCGTGGTCTTCGCGCCGCGCTGGTAGCGCTGCTCGTACTTCTGGCCGCCGCGCCTCACCACCGCCGTCATCTCGGAGGCGAGCGCGTTGACGACCGAGGCGCCCACGCCGTGCAAGCCCCCGGAGTGCGCATAGCTCTTGCCGCGGTCGAACTTGCCGCCGGCGTGAAGCGTCGTGAGGATGACCTCGAGGGCCGATTTTTTGTACTTGGGGATCGTGTCGACCGGGATGCCGCGGCCGTTGTCCTCCACCGACACCGTGCGGCCGTCCTTGTGGAGGGTGACGTCCACCCGGCTGGCGTGCCCGCCGATGACCTCGTCGATGGCGTTGTCGACGATCTCCCACAAAAGGTGGTGATAGCCGACCTTGTCGGTGCCCCCGATGTACATCGCCGGGCGCTTGCGCACCGGCTCGAGGCCTTCGAGGACCGTGATGTCTTTTGCGGAGTACGTCTTCGCGGGGGTCGCCATCAGTGGATCTCCTCTCCGCCGCCGGAGGTCGCCAGCGTGGTGACCTCAGGGGGCAACGGGCTCAAAACGAGCTTCGCGCGCTTGACCACGGGCTGCCCTTTGCCACCGCGCGCGCCGGCCTTCTTGGGGTCGGCCGCGAGCGCCATGGTCTTGCCACCCTTGTCGGTCTCGACGTGGAGCGCGTCTGACTTGTGGCTGCCGACGATGAAGCCGATGACCCGATCGCCCGGCGCCGTCTTGATCACGGCAACGCCTTTGCCGGGATTTTCGAGCTTGCTCACATCGGCCGCGCGGCAGCGCAAGACGTTCCCGTTTCGCGTGGCGACGACGAGCACGCCATCGTCCGGGCCTCCGGCCACGCCCACGATCTCGTCGCCCTTGGGCGGCTTCGCGAATTTCCTGCCGGCGCGCGTTGTCGGTTGCAGGAAGGCGTCGATCGAGAACCTTTGCCCGAACCCCGATGAAGACATCGCAATCAGCGTCTCCGGGACCACCGCGCGGGGATCGAGCGACATCGCGGACACGATGCGCTCGCCGTCTTTGAACTTGAACAGCTTCTGCGCGGGCTGACCGTAACCCGTGCTCGGAGGCACGTCGTTGATGCGCACCACGTAGGCCGATCCGTGGTTCGTGAAGAACGCGACGTTTTCCTTCGTGGAGCCGGCCAAAACCGCCATCACGGCGTCGCCGTCGCGGACCCTCGTGGACTGCGGGTCTTTGACCTCGCGGAGGCGCTTGAGCCAGCCGTCGCGCGTGAGGACGACGTGGGCGTCCTCGTCGACGATGTAGGCCTCCTCGTCGAACTCGAGCTGCGCGGCCGCGCCGCCCGTCACCGTGCGCCGGCGATCCGTGTAGCGCTGGGCCACCTCCTCCAACTCCTGTCGCACGACGCCCCACAGCCGCGCGTCGCTGGCGAGGATCGCTTCGATCTCCTCCGCCCGCGCCCGCTTCGCCTCCAGCTCTTCCCGGATGGTCTCGATCTCGAGCCTGGCGAGCTTGTAAAGGCGCAGCTCCAAGATCGCGTCGACCTGGACCTGGTCGAGCTCGAAGCGGCGCATCAGCGCGCCCCCGGCGTCCTTGCGGCCGTCGCTCCTCCGAATGATGCGGATCGCCTCGTCCAGGGCGTCGAAGATGGTGATGAACCCCTCGAGGATGTGGATGCGCTTTTGGAGCGTCGCGAGCTCGTGCTCGAACCGGCGGCGGGTGACGTGGAAGCGAAAGTCCAAAAACTCTTCGAGGAGCTCCTTGAGCGACATCCGCCTGGGCTGACCGACGTCGTGGTGGGGCGTCGGCACCAGGCACGTGAGGTTTACGTTGAAGTTCATCTGGAGCGGCGTGTTCTTGAACAGGTACGCCATCACCACGGCGGGATCGGCGTCCTTTTTGATCTCGAGGACGATGCGCACGTCAGTCGTGGACTCGTCGCGGACGTCCTGGAGCTGCGGGAGCTTGCGCCGGATGATCACATCGGCGATGCGCTCGACGATCGTCGCCTTGTTGGGGCCGTACGGGATGGATGTGATGACGATCTGCTGGCCGCCTCGGTGCTTGGTCTCGGTCTTGTAGGCGCCGCGGAGCCGGATGGCGCCCTGTCCCGAATCGTAGATCTGGCGGAGCTCGCTCTTCGTGTTGAGGATCATCCCGCCGGTGGGGAAGTCGGGGCCCTTGATGTGTTTGAGCAGCGCGCTCGTCGTCATGTCGCGGTCGCCGATGAGCGCCACGAGCGCCTTGGCCACTTCGCCGAGGTTGTGCGGCGGAATGTTCGTGGCGAGGCCCACGGCGATGCCCGTCGAACCGTTGACGAGGAGGTTGGGGAACCGGGCGGGGAGCACCGCCGGCTCGTCCGTGGTGCCGTCGTAGTTCGGGCGGAACGCGACCGTGTCTTGCCCGAGCTCGCGCAAAAGCTCCATGGCCGGCGGGGCGAGCCTGGCCTCGGTGTAGCGGTAGGCGGCGGCGCCGTCGCCGTCTAGGGAGCCGAAGTTGCCCGAGCCGTCCACGAGTGGAACCCGCAGCGAAAAGTCCTGCGCCATGCGCACCATGGCGTCGTAGACGGCGGTGTCCCCGTGCGGGTGGTAGCGCCCGATCACCGCACCGACGACCTTCGCGCTCTTGCGGTACTTGGCGTCGGGGTAGAGGTTTTCGTCATTCGCCATCGCGTACAAAATGCGGCGCTGCACGGGCTTTAACCCGTCGCGCACGTCGGGGAGGGCGCGGGCGGTGATGACGCTGAGCGCGTAGTTGAGGTAGCGGCGGCGGGTCTCGGTCTGCAGCGACGCGTCGAGGTCCCCGCCGCCCCCGGCTGCGCCGCCGCCGGCGTCGTCGGGCGGAGGTGGCGAGGGGGGACCGAGCGACGCCTTGGCCTGCTTGGCGGGGCGGCTTTCGGCTTTCGCCGACGGGGTCGGCGACTTCGACGTCCGGGTGGTGCGCTTCTTCGTGCCCATGGTCTTTCCGCCGGCCCGGTGTGTGCGCCGGCACCTTTCCCGAGGGATTGCCGATATATCGGCGCAGGTCAACTTTCGCCTCGCCCGCGCCCGAGGGGAGTCGCCCCGAAAGCTCGGCCAGCAGCATCCCTACCATGCTTATGTGACGGCGTTTTCCGCGAGCCCGGCCGGACCAGGGAACCAGAAGCGGCCTCACCAAGGAGGGGTGATCCGGATTTTGCCCGTGAGCCCGTGATCGTGATAGACGAAGGATCGACCGAAGGAACGTCGATGGCAGTCGCGCGGAGACGTAAGAAGCGAAGGAAACGCTCGGACCCAGGCTCTGGCCGGCAGGGCTCGGCTCGATTGGCGCTGGTTCTCGTCGGACTCGTCGGGGTCAATCTCTACGTGTTCTTGTGGCGTGGGGACACTTCGATTCCCGAGGTGATGGAGCGGGCGTCGGTCGCCGACGAGAGCGAGCTCGGGGCGCGGGGGCTCGCCGGACTGGGCCTGGGCGGCGGTGAAGAGGACGAGGAGCCGGCGCGCGCAGAGCCAGATCCGGAGCCTGGCCTCGAGATTCGCGAGGACGAGATCGCGAGCGGCGAAAGCATCGAGCGCGTGCTTCACGACGCGGGGCTGTCGTATTCGGACGCACTCGAGGTCATCGAGTCGCTCGAGCCGTATATGGACTTCAGCGCCGTGCGGCCCGGGCAGCGCTACCGGATCGAGTTCGACGAGGAGGGAGACTTTGCCGTCTTCGAATTCGAAGTCTCGCAGGTCGAGCGCGTCGTGGCGCGGGCCGGCGAGGACGGAGTCGAGGCGGAGCTCGTGGAGTCGGACACTGAAGTCCGCATCGAGGAGGTAGGGGGGACCATTCGAAACTCGCTATACGTCAGTCTGCGCGAGGCCGGAGAGGACACCAGCTTGGTGTCCTTTTTTGTGGACGTGTTCGCCTACGACCTGAACTTCTACGTCGATACGCACCCGGGAGACACCTTCCGGATGATCATCGAGAAGGAATATCTCGACGGCGAGTTCTATCAGTTCGGCGACGCGCTCGCCGCCGAGTACAGCGGCGCGGCCGGGACGTTTCGCGCGTATCGGTGGCAGAAGCCCGATGCCGAACAGCCGGCCTACTACGACGAAAAGGGGCGCCCGCTCGAGCGGAGCCTGCTCAGGACGCCGCTCAAGTACACGCGGATCTCGTCGAGCTTCAACCCGAGAAGGATGCATCCCGTGCACCACGAGGTGCGCGGCCACTTCGGCACGGACTACGCCGCGCCGACCGGCACGCCGATCTGGGCCGCCGGATCCGGGCGAGTCACGCGGCGCGGATGGGCGGGGAGCGCCGGCAATATGGTCGTGATCGAGCACGACGATGGCCTCACCACGCGCTATATGCACCTGTCGGGATTCGCCGACGGCTTGCGCGTCGGGGAGCGCGTAAGCCAAAAAGACGTCATCGGCTACGTCGGCGAGACCGGCACGGCGACGGGGCCCCACCTACACTTCGAGGTGATCCAAGACGGCCAGCACCTCAATCCGGAGAACATGGAGCTCGAGCGAGCCGATCCTCTAGCCGACGGGCTTTTGGCCAAGTTCGAGGAAGACGTGGGCGAGCTGCAACCCCGCCTCGCCGAGGTGCCCGTCCGGAGCGGTTGGGAGCGCGTTGGGTACGCCCTCGGTGCTCTCGCCACCACTGACTGACCGCGCCGCGCAGGCGACCGCCTGGCGGCGGGCGGCGGAATACGAAACGCGCATGGCAGTTTGAGTGGCCCTCGCCAGCGCGGCTCTTGCCGAGCGCCCTCCAGTGGGCCACACTGAATATCTGGGCGCGGCGTCGCCGCGTTGGCGAAACACGAGGTAGGCGATGGCCTTTTTTCGACTCCTGCTCGGACTCATCAAGGGCGCTGCTCTCGGGGCCGCCGTCGGCTACGGAGCGTATGCTCTGGGGCTCGGGGACTCGCTGGGTTGGCTGATTTACGGGCTCGTCGGCGTGGTCGTCGGGCTCCTGGTCGGACGCCCGTTCTGGTCGCACCTTCGCGACAAGGGCAGCACCATCTGGGTCTCGATCATCAAAGCCCTTTTCGGCTTCGCCGTGGGGGCCGGCCTCGGCGCGCTCGCCGGGAGACTCGACATCGCGCTCGACATCACCGCCCTCGGCGAAACGCGAGCGATCCTCGATTGGCCGTTCATCGTCGGCGGCGCGATCGGCGGTCTGTACGGAGCCTGGGTCGAAGTGGACGACTCCCCTGCCAAGGCCAAAAAACAACAGGCCGAGACGCCCGCCATTCCCAAGCAATAGCGAAAGGCCCGGCTTCCGCGAGGTTGGTCGGGCTACCCACCGCGTCCGGGGCGCTGGTGCGCCTGGCGACGCCGGGTGGTTTCGACCTCCTCCTGCCCGCCCTTCGAGCTCGAGCTCGCTCGCGACGAAACGGCGCGCGACGCGTTTCGTGGCGATGGCGTGAGGGTCATTGGGTGGTCGCGCGGCGGCGCTCGAGGCGGCCCTCGGTGAGGGCGTAGGCGGCGGGGACGATGAGGAGGGTGAGCGCGGTGGACACGAGCATGCCGAAGATGATGGCGACGGCCAGGGCGCTATTTCCTTGGCTCCCGGGGCCGGTGTCGAGGGCGGCCGGGATCATGGCGAGGATGAGGGTGAGCGAGGTCATGAGGACCGGGCGGAGGCGCACGGGGCACGCCTCCTGCAGCGCCTCGGTCACGGCCAGGCCGCGCTTTTGCCGGTACTGGTTGGTGAGGTCGATGAGCAGGATCGAGTTTTTGGTCACGACGCCGATGAGAAGCACCATGCCGATCATGGAGTAGATGTTGAGGCTGTTGCCGGTGAGCCACAGGCCCAGCAATGCGCCCATGATGGCGAGCGGCATCGACAGCATGATGATGACCGGCTGGAGGAACGAGTTGAATTGGCTGCCGAGGACCATGTACACGAGCAGGATCGCCACGAAGAAGACGAGGATCATGGCGCTCACGGTTCGGTCCATCTCCTGGGCTTGCCCGGTCATCGCCACGTCGAAGCCGGCGGGGAGCACGCGGCCGGCGGTCTCTTCCACGACCTCCACCGCCTCGCCGAGCGGCATGTCCGGGCTCGCGTAAACGGGCGCCGCGTACTGCAGGTTGTACCGGGTGACGACGGCCGGGCTTTGGCTCTCCTCGAACTCGGCCACGGCGTCGAGCCGCACGCGCCTTCCGTCCTCCCCGCGGACCCAGACTCGCGTGATGTCGTCCGCGGTTTGGAACTGGTCCTCGCGTCCCTTGACGCGGACTCGGAACCGCTCTCCGCCCCCGAAGTCGTCGTCGTAGCGCGCGACGTCGGCGCCGCTCACCAGGATGTTGACCGCCTGTACGATGTCACGCGTGCTCAGGCCGAGGAGGTGGGCGCGCTCCCGATCGACGTGGAGCCGAAGATCCGGCTGATCGACCTGCAGATCGAGGTCGACGCGCCCCATGTCGCCCCGTTCGTTCAGCTCGCCGACGAGCTCCTCGGCGACGTGGGCGAGCTC
>SLNH01000382.1 GCA_007133195.1 Nannocystineae bacterium
GCGTGATCTATCCCAAGCGGCCCCTCGCGGGGGTGGATAACCGCAAGGCGGCGATCCGCTACGCGCTGAACCACCCCGAACAGATGGAGCCCCTGCACGCGCTCCTCGAGCCGGGGATGAAGGTGACGATCGCGGTCGACGACATCTCGCTGCCGCTTCCGCCGATGAAGCGCCCCGACATCCGGCAGACGGTCCTCGAGATCGTGTGCGAGATGCTCGAGGACCACGGCGTGGACGACGTCCACATCATCATCGCCACGTCGCTCCACCGGCGGATGCACGAGCACGAGATTCGGCGGATGGTCGGCGACCGCGTCTATCGCGCCTATTACCCCGAGCGCCTTTACAACCACGACGCCTGCGATCCCGACGGCATGGTCGTGCTCGGCAAGACGCGCCACGGCGAGCTCGTCGAGACCAACCGCCGCGCCGCCGACTCGGATCTGTGCATCTACGTCAACGTCAACCTGGTGCCCATGGACGGCGGGCACAAGTCGATGGGCGTGGGCCTGTGCGGCTACGAGAGCCTCAAAGCCCACCACACGCCGGCGGCGATCCGGGATTCGAACTCGTTCATGGATCCCAAGAGCTCGGAGCTGTCCCGCTCCGTGGATCGCATCGGGCGCGTCGTCGACGAGAACATGAAGGTCTTTCACATCGAGACCGTGGTCAACAATCGCATGTTCACGGGCCCTCTCGACTTCCTCATGAAGCGGGAAGACGACTTCACGGAGGCCGACCGGCTCAAGCTCGAGGGGATGCGGTGGACGCTGAAAAAGACCCCGCGGGCGCTCCGGCGCGAGGTGTTCATGCGCACCCCGGCGGCCTACGAGCTCATCGGCTGCTACGCCGGCGCGACCGAGCCGGCGCACGAAAAGACCCTCGACAAGTGCTACGAGCAATACGCGATCGAGATCGAGGGTCAGGCCGACATCCTGATCACCGGCATCCCGTACATCTCGCCGTACAACGTCAACTCGAAGGCGTTAAACCCGCTCCTCGTGCAGGTGATGGCGCTCGGGTACTACTACCACATGTACCGGAACAAGCCGCTTTTGCGCGACGGCGGCGTCCTCATCATCTCGCACCCGTGCTCGGATCAGTTCGATCCGGTCCATCACCCGTCGTACATCGAGTTTTTCAACCGCCTGCTCCCCGAGACGCGCGACTCCTACACGCTCGAGACCAAATACCAAGACGAGTTCGCCTATAACCCGAGCTATGTGGAGCTGTATCGCCGCGGCAATGCCTACCACGGCGCCCATCCGTTCTACATGTGGTACTGGGGCCAGCGCGGGCGCGAGCGGGTCGGACGCGTCATCGTCGTGGGCTCGGACAACACGACCGTGCCCGCCATGCTCGGCTGGGAGCGGGCCGACTCCCTGGCCGAGGCGATCGCCATGGGGCGGTCGTCGATGGGACGGAGCGCGCAGATAACGATGATGCATCATCCCCCCATCCTCATGACGGACGTGATCTGATGCGCGAGGACAGCGGCCTTCCCCCGGAGAGCGCAGGTTCGCTCGACGTCGCCAAGGCCTTCGGCGGCAAGAACGTGCTCCTCATCGGGTGCACGGGCTTCGTCGGCAAGGTAGCGCTGTCGATGCTGCTGCGCCGATACCCCAACATCGGTCGCGCCTACGTCCTCGTCCGCCCGGGCGCCGGCACGTCACCCGAAGGCCGCTTCTTCACGAAGGTGGCCAGCTCGCCGGCCTTCGATCCCCTGCGCGAGATGTGGGGCGATGGCTTCGAGAGCTTCATGCGCGAGAAGGTGCGGCCGATCACCGGTGACATCGGGCGGCCGCTTTGCAACATCTCCGAGGAGCAGCGCGCGCAGTTCGAGGAGGACGGGGGCCTCCACGCGATCGTCAACTCCGCGGGGCTCGTGACGTTTACCCCGTCGCTCGAGAGCGCGCTCCGCATCAACGCCCAGGGCGCCCGAAACTGCCTCGATCTCGCCCGCGAGACCGGGGCGGCCCTCGTTCACGTCTCGACCTGCTTCGTCGCCGGCCGCCGCGACGGCGAGGTGTGGGAGGACGAGCCGGTGATCGGCTACTTCCCGCGGCGTGAGGAGCTGCGGGACGACGATTTCGACGCCGAGGCAGAGATCGCCGACTGCCACCGCCTGATCGACGAGGTCAAAGCACACGCCAGCGACCGCGCCCACATCTCCGAGTTCCGCGAGCGGGCGGCCAAGGCCCTCGAGAGTCAGCGGCGGGATCCCGACGACGTCCAGGCGCTCAAGCTCGCCGTCGCGCGGGAGCGCAAGATGTGGGTGCACGAGCGCCTCACCGCGCTCGGCATGGAGCGCGCCGCCCATTGGGGATGGACCAACACGTATACCTACACGAAGTCGCTCGGCGAGCAGATCGTGCTCGGCGATTCCACGGTGCGCTCGGCGGTGGTGCGCCCCGCGATCGTGGAATCGGCGGTGAGCTACCCGAAGCCGGGTTGGAACGAGGGCTTCAATACCACCGCGCCCCTCGTCTACCTGATCCTCAAGGGTCACCGGCAGGTGCTCGCCGGCGACAAGACGCCGCTGGACATCATCCCCGTTGACTTCGTCGCCGCGGGGCTGATCTCGGCGACCGCCGCGATCATCGAGGGGAAGCACGACAGCGTCTACCAGCTCGGCTCCTCGGACTCCAATCCGGTGACCACCGAGCGCCTGTCCGAGCTCACCGGCCTCGCGGTGCGCCGCCACTTCCGCAAGCTCGCCGACTCGGGGGAGAGCCCGGTTTTAAACCGCCTGCGCGCCCGCCTCGAGGCCTTCCCCGTAGACGAAAAGCGGTTTCGGCGGTTTTCCGCGCCCAGCCTCAAATGGGCGGCCGACAGGCTGTCTCGCGAGATCGACGAGCGCCTGCCGTCGTGGGGCGCGCCGCGGATGACGGCGATGGCCGAGCGCGCCAAGGACGAGCTGTCGCGGGTATCGGACTTCACGGGTCAGGTGAGCGAGCTCATCGACCTGTTCAAGCCGTTTACCCACGACCACCACGTCACGTTCCGGGCCGACAACGTGCGCCGGTTGCGCGCCCTGCTCACGCCACAGGACCGAGAGTTTTTGCGCTGGGCGCCCGAGGAGATCGACTGGCGGCATTACTGGTTCGATACCCACTTCCCGGGGCTCCTCGAGTGGGTGTTCCCGGTGCTCGACGACGAGTTCGGCAAAAAGCCGAGGAGCGTGTACACGCACAAAGACCTCCTCGAGCTGTTCGACGCGGCGGCGAAGCTCCACCGTCACCGGGTGGCGATGCGGCTTTTGCCCGAGGACGAGCGCGCCGAGCCGGTGGTCTACACCTACGAGCGCATCCAAGACATGGCCGAGCAGGGCGCGGCGTCTTTGCGCGAGTGCGGCGTCGAGCCGGGCGATCGCGTCATGATCCTGTCTGAAAATCGGCCCGAGTGGGGGATCACCTACTTCGCGATCTTGAAGGCCGGCGCGACGGCGGTGCCGCTCGACAGTCAGCTTTCGCTCTCCGAGGTGGTCAATCTCATGCGCTCGTCCGGCGCCCGCGTGCTGGTCGCCTCCGAGAAGGTCGCCGACCGGGTGCTCGACGACGAAGGGATCGAGCTTCGAGGCCGGGATCCCGTGTTCGACCTCGCGAAGTCGTGCCGTCGCGCGGGAGGCGAGGCGCAGGTGCTTCGCTTGGACGAGGTGCTCACGGAGCCCAAGGTGGCGCCCGCGGCGATCGCGCCGCCGAAAAAGGGCGACGCGGTCGCCTCGCTCATCTACACGTCGGGCACCACGGGCGATCCCAAGGGGGTGATGCTCTCGCACAAAAACTTCACCTCCATGGCCGCCAAGATGTCGTCGGTGTTCAAGCTCTACCGCCACGACGGCCTCTTGTCGGTGCTGCCGCTTCATCACACCTTCGAGTTCGCGGCCGGATTTCTGATGCCGCTCCTTCACGGCGCGCAGATCACCTACCTCGAGGAGATCACGCCGGAGCGCCTGGCCAGCGCGCTCGAGGACGGCAGCGTGACGGGCCTCGTCGGCGTGCCGGCCCTGTGGCAGCTGTTTCACCGCAAGATCTTCAAGCCCGCGCAGGACCTCGGGCCGTTCGCGCTCCGCGCCTTCGAGAACGTGGTGCGCGCCAACCGCGCCCTCCGCGATCGCGTCCCCTACGGGCTAAACGTCGGCAAGCTTCTGTTCTATCCGATCCATCGCCGGTTCGGCGGGAGGCTGCGGCTTTTGATAAGCGGCGGCTCGGCGCTCGATCCGGAGGTGATGCGCGCGTTCCGTGGCCTGGGGTTTCACATTTTCGAGGGCTACGGGATGACCGAGGCGTCTCCGGTGATCACGGTGCAGCGACAGGGCGAGGAGCCGGTGGTCGGCAGCGTCGGGCGAGCGCTGCCCGGCGTGGACGTCACGCTCGTCGATCCCGACGACAGCGGCGTCGGCGAGGTGGCCGCGAAGGGGCCCAACGTGATGCTCGGCTACGTGGGCGACGAGGACGCCACCCGCGAGATGATCCGAAGCGGGTGGCTGCACACCGGGGATCTGGGCCGCATGGACGAGGAGGGGAACCTCTACATCGTCGGTCGCAAGAAGGAGATGATCCTCGGTCCTTCCGGCGAAAACGTCTACCCGGACGAGCTCGAGGAGCTTTATCGCGACTCGCCCTGGATCGAGGAGCTGTCGATCGTCGGGCTTCCCCAAGACGGCGGCGGTGAGACGGTGGCGGCGCTCGTCGTCCCGAAATATGGCCACGACGGGAGCTCGCGCGAGGAGGTGCGGGACAGCGTCCGCGAGCACATCCGGCAGACGTCGGGGAAGCTCCCGCACTACAAGCGCGTCAAGGTGTTTCACCTGTGGGATCACGAGCTGCCCAAGACCTCGACCCGCAAGGTCAAGCGGCGCGAGGTCGCGCGCGAGCTCGAGCGGCTCGAGCGCGCCGCGAGCCGGGCCGAGGCGGCGCGGAGCGAGACCTCAGCCGCGGGGCAGGGCGAGGGCTCGTGGGTGCGCGAGGTGATCGCGCAGGTGAGCCAGAAATCTGCCGGCAAGGTCACCGGCGCCACTCGCCTCGCGGAGCTGGGCTTCGATTCGCTCATGATCACCGAGCTCGGCGTCGCGCTCGAGTCGGCGGGCGTCCAGCTCCCCGACGCGGCCGAGCTCGCCAACCTCGAGACCGTCGCCGACGTGGAGCGCTACGTGAGCGAGCACGGCCGGCGTCGCGCGGACAAGCGGCCGGCGAAGGGGGCGAGCCGGAGCGAAGACGAGGCTGGGGGGCGCATCCCGGCGCCGCTCGCCGAGGTGGGGCGCCGCGGCCTGCGGCTCGGGCAGCGGCTCCTTTACGAGCGCGTGCTCGAGGCCGACGTCTGGGGGCGGAGCTACCTGCCGCGCCAAGGCGGCTACATCGTCGCCGCCAACCACGCGAGCCACCTCGACATGGGGCTCGTCAAGCACGCGCTCGGGGACAGCGGCGATCGCCTGGTCGCGCTGGCCGCGAAGGACTATTTCTTCGACGACCCGGTGCGTCGCGTGTACTTCGAAAACTTCACGAACCTCGTCCCCATGGATCGGCACGGATCGCTCCGCGAGTCGCTGGCCACGGCCAGTGAGGTGATCAAGGACGGGATGATCCTGCTCATCTTCCCGGAGGGGACGCGGTCAGAGAACGGTGTGATGGGAGACTTCAAGGCGTCGCTCGGCTATCTCGCGCTCACCAATCGGTGCGGCATCCTGCCCGTCTATCTGGCGGGCACCCACGACGCGATGCCCAAGGGATCGTTTCTGCCCAAGCACCGGGACGTCGCGGCGCACATCGGGCCGTTTTTCGACTACGACAAGGTCGCGGCCACGGCGCAGGGGATGTCGCGCGCCGAGGGGTACCGCCGGGTGGCCCGAGAGGTGGAGCGCGAGGTGAGGCGCCTTTGCCCCGAGAGCCTCGCCTGGACGCTCGGAGAGGCCGGGCGCGACTCGGCCCCAACCGGCGCCGCGGAGACCGAGCGCCCGGCGGAGGGCGGCGCCGCGGCGCAGAAAGGGGCGGCGTCATGACCGAGCGTTACGCCGTGACGGGCGCCACGGGGTTCCTCGGCGAGCACGTGGTTCGCGAGCTGGCCGAGGCCGGCCACGAGGTGGTGGCGATTTCTCGCGCGCCATCCCAGGCGCTGTCCGCGCTCGAAAACGTGCAGTTCGTCCGAGCGGATGTGACCGAACCGGCGCGGGGCGCCTTGGACGAGGCGCTCGCGGGCGCTCGCGGGCTGTTTCACCTGGCCGGCCAGGTGTCCCGCGACCCCAAGGACGCGCAGCCGATGATGCGCGTGCACGTCGACGGGACCAAGCGCGCGCTCGCGGCCGCGGACCGCGCCGGCGTGGGGCGCGTCGTGGTGGCCTCGAGCTCCGGGACCATCGCCGTGTCCGCCGCGGAGCGGGTGCACACCGAAGACGACGGCTACGCCACCGACGTCGTCGCCGGGTGGCCGTACTACACGTCGAAGATCTACCAAGAGAAGGTGGCGCTCGAGGTCGCCGCCGAGCGCGAGCTCGAGGTCGTGTTCGTCAATCCGAGCCTGCTCCTCGGCCCGGGCGACGCGCGTCTTTCGTCGACCCGCGACGTCTTGCGCATCATGCGGGGCCAGATTCCCGTGCTCCCTCGCGGCGGCGTGAACTTCGTCGATGTGCGCGACGCCGCCGCCGGCACGGCGAGCGCAATGGCGCGCGGCCGGCCGGGCGAGCGCTATTTCCTCGGCGGGCCGAACTGGGCCGCCGAGGAGTTTTTCGCTCGCGTCGCTCGCGCCGCAAACGTGGCTCCCCCGCGCCTGAAGATTCCGAACAAGCTCTCGCGGCTCGGCGCCGGCCTCGTCGAAGAGCTCTACCGGGCGAGGCACAAGGCGCCGCCCGTCGATCGCATCTCGGTCGAGATGGGCGAGCACTACTGGTATTTGGACTCGGGGAAGGCCGAGCGCGAGCTCGGGTTCGCGGCTCGCGAGCC
>SLNH01000184.1 GCA_007133195.1 Nannocystineae bacterium
CGCGCTCCTCATCCTCGCCTCGCCCCGCCGCGGCCTTTAGGGCGTCGGCCTCGCGCCGCCGCTCCGCACGCTCCTCGCGGGCGCGGGCGAGCTCTCGGTCCACCTCCCCGGCTCGCTCGCGCACCGAGAGCGCGTGCGCCGCGAGCGTCGCGCGGCCGGCCTCGAACACGCCGCTGATGTCGCGTTCGAGGTGTTGCGCCTCGGCCACTTCCGTGCGCGTGCGCCGGCAGGCATCCAAGTTCTGGCGCACCCGCGACAGGGTATCGGCCAGGCCGGATTCCTCTTTGAGCAAGAACGTCTTGAGCTGTGAGGTGAGCGCCCGCGAGATGCCGCCCGTCATGCTCGTCTTGAGCATCTCGTTCAACTTGCTCCGCTCCTCGTCGCTCGCCAGCCGAAGCGGCGTGACCCCGCGGTCGAACAGCGCCGAGAAGTAGTCTCGAACGTTCTTGAACGCCGTGAGCTCGCCCCCGAGCCGACCGGCGGCCGCGCGGAGCTCGCTCGCGTCGGGAACCAGGTCGTCGTCGCCCTGGCGGACGAGGAGGAGGTCCTCGAGCGCGGCCTCGGCCGGCAGCCCCGTGACCACGAACGGAAACGACTCCACCGTCGGCTCGCCCTTGCGCACGAGCCTCACCCCGGCGACCAGGCGCTGTCCGCCGGCGAGCTCGAAATCCAGCGCGGCGTACGATGGCCGGCCCGGCTCGCCGAGCCGACCGTACACGCCGCGATCGCCTCCCGTGGCGCCGCTCTCGCCGAGGTTCGAAAACCGGAGTTTGGACATATCGGGAAGGAGAACCACGTAGGCGGCGATCATCACCGTGGTCTTCCCGGCCCCGTTCGCGCCCTCGAGCGCCGTGACGTTCGGATCGAGCAGGTAGCGCTCGTAAAACACCCCCTTCCAATTGACGAGGGCGAGCGCGCGCACGCGTGTGCGACTCATCCGCTAACCGTCATCACCGCTGGGCGCCGGCTGGGCCGCCTCGTCGTCACCGGCCGGCCTTTCGGCCTCGCCCTCGTCCTCCGTCATCACCACGTCGCCCCGCGCCACGAGCTTCGCGAGCGCCTCGGCCGGTGATCCGGCCCCGCGCGCGGGCTCGGCGAAGCGCAAAAGCGGCGGCCGGAGCCGAATCGCGCCTTCGGCCGTGACCTCCACGAAGCCGAGGCCCGCCAGCCGCCGCGTGGCCTCGGCGGCCTTCCGGCGCGCCGTCTCCTGCGCCACGCGCTCGTCGTAGCGCTTGCGCTTGGGATTGAGTGCCCGGATCACCGCGTCGGTGCCGAGGATGCCGTCGAGCTGCGCGAGCACATCGTCACGCCCGACCACCCCGCCCGTCTGCACGGTGCCCGGATCCAGGTAAAGCAGCGCCAGCGCCTGGCCCACGAGCATGTCGGCCGCCGACAGGTGCCGGCGCGGCAGCTTGTCCCCCGACGGCAACAGGTAAAAATAGCCGTCGGTCTTGTGCACGAGCTCGCAGCCGTAGCGGCGATAAAACGCCTCGAGCTGCTCCTGGGCGTCGCTCAAAAACGCGTACCAGCTCTCGTCGTCTCGGCCGATGTGGCGTCCGCTGCGAAGCGCGAGGTCCACGTCGGGAAACTCCTCGGCCTCGATGACCGCTCGCAGGTCGGAAAACGCAGGCTCGCCTAACGTCATGACTCGTCGTCTTTCGCCGAAAGCGCCCAGTCCTCGATGATCACGTCACCGGAGACCGGCACCCACGGCCTGGCGCGCGGCGCGCGCGGGCGACCGAGCACCGCCACCGCGTGCGCCACCCGGCCGGCCGCGGCGTAGCGCTCCTCGTTCGGCACCGCCGCGGCGATCTCCTCGGTTACTGCGGACAGGGCCGGCGCGCCGGCCGACAGCGCCGCCTCGACGTCACCGAACAGCGCCTCCTGCGGATCCTCAGCCGGCTCGATCGCCGGCTCTCGGTCTCGCCGGGCGCGCCGCCGCCGGACCGGGGTGTCGTCCACGGGGACGGGCGCCTCACGAAGGAGCCTGATTTTCGGCGCTGCAGCGACCGTGAGCGAAAACGACCGCCCCGCCTGCCCCGCCAGCTGCTCGCGCAGGCGCTGGGTGAGCGTCCTGGCCGGATCGAGCCTCACCACGTCGCGCAAAAACCGGTGCACGTACTGGTAATACTCCGACCACGCGCCCTGCCGCGCGCCACCCCAGGCCACGATGCGATCGAGCTCGTCCGCGACCCGCCGCGCGGCGCGCTCGGCCTCCTCGGCGCCCGCCCCACCTGCGGCGTCCTGGATGTCCTGGAGCGTGTCTTGAAGCGCACACGTATCGCGGAGCAGCAGGTCGCCGAGCTCGCGGAGGGTCCTGCTCGTCTCCTCGAGGAGCGCCTGGCACCGCTCCACGGCGCCGAACCAGTCCGCCTCGAGCAGGGCCCGAATCTCGGCTTGAAACGATTCGTGCCGCTGATCCAGGCCGCGCTGGCGCCGCTCGATCCCCGCGACCAGATCGCGGGCCGTCACCTCGAGGGGCACGGCCACCCCCGCGCGCCAGTCCTCCGGCGCCCTCGCCGCGCGCGCCGCCTCCCGGACCTCGCCGAGGCTCGCCCCGAGCGTGCGCGTGAGCACCGTGAGGCTGTCCCGGGTGAGGATCTCCTCTTCGAGTAGGTAGTCCGCGATCGCGGTGGCCAGGCGGGTTAGCGCGTACTCCGGGGCCTTTACGACCCCGAGCCCGTCGATGCGCGAGAGCATCCGCTGATCGCGAAGCCTCCCGATCGCGCGCGTCGCGCGGCTTTTGACCTGGCCGCTCGCGCAGTCCGCCGAGCCGGTGACGTCGGCGACGTGGGCGAACGCGTCCTCGAGTTGATCCTCTCGAAACGAGGCGAGCTGTCCCCGCCGACCGCGCACATAAAGCGCCATCACGAAACACAAATCCGTCGTGCCGAGCTCGAGGCTCAGCCCGCGAGCAGCCACCTCGGCCACCGCCCGCTCCGGATCGCGGCTTTCCACGTCGGTCGCTGACACGGCCGGCCGTTATAACGCGCAGCCCCGCCGCCCGCGAGCCCCGCCGGGGCCGCACTGCAATCCGGACCCTGCCCCGACCCGTTCAGTCCCCGTCCTGTCCGGCGGGCGCGAGCCGGCCCGACGCAAAGTGCCGGCGCGCCTGGCGCCGGATCCGCTCGGTTTCCGGCTCCGCGAACGCCCTGGCCGGCCACGGCACCTCCACATCCGGGCTCTTGTTCATGATGCTCGCCGGATAGCGCGAGTGCCCGAGCTCGAAAAGGTGCCCTAGCTCGTGCGCGAGCACCGTGTTCGTCGTGTCGCGCGTGGACATGATGATCCAAGTCTGCGAGCGGTCCTCGCGAAAGCGCCAATGCACGCCGAACAGGCGATTGCCGTCTACGTCCACGTCGTCGAGCCGGCGCACCACGAACAGCTGCACGCGTCCGGGCTCGCGATCGATCGCGGCGAGCGCGTCGCGATCGTCGCGGGTCTCGATATGGGCGTGCTCGTCCGAAATCGCGCGTACGCGCTCGATCTCGAAGCCTACCCCCGCGGGCGCGAACAGCGCGCTCGCGTGAAACACCTGCGCGTTTAACCAATCGCGCGACACGACCGGATCGCCGTCCTCACGGACCACGAACACCTCGATCGGCACGACGTCGGCGCGCTCCATCGCCTGCCCGGTCTCGGCGACCGCGGCGAGCTGGGAGATCAGGGCGGCGGCGAGCGCGGCGAGGGCTCGCCGCGCGGTACGCGCTTTGCCGGGCCAGCGCCGCCACACCGGGCCACGCTAGCACAGGACGTCCACCGCGAGCTTTTATCCCATGAGCGGAACACATCTTCCAAGAAACGCCCGTTGTCTACCCCGTGCAACGGCCCCAGGCTGGGGGAGTCACAGAACCAACCCTATTGGAGGAACACGATGTCGCAATCGACCTGGAACATTGATCCCCAGCATTCGTCCATCACCTTCTCGGTCCGCCACATGGCGTTCGCGAAGGTCCGCGGCCGGTTTTCGTCGTGGAGCGGGAGCCTGCGCTGGGATCCCGAGGATCCTGCGAGCGCGCGCGTGAGCGTGTCGGTGGACGCGGCGAGCATCGACACGGGCGTCGCCGATCGCGACGCGCACCTACGCTCGGGCGACTTTCTAGACGTGGACAGCTTTCCTCAGTTTCACTTCGAGGCCAAGCGGATCGAGCCCGCCGGCGAGGGTCAGTTCAAGCTGTCCGGCGACGTCACGATCAAAGGGACCACGCGCGAGGTGGTGCTCGATGTACATCACGGCGGGCGCGCGCGCGATCCCTGGGGCTACGAGCGCGCGGCTTTCGAAGCGACCGCGCGCATCGATCGGCGCGACTTCGGCCTCACCTGGAACCAGACCCTCGAGACGGGCGGCATTCTCGTGGGCCACGAAGTGGCGATCGAGATCGAGCTGCAGGCGGTCAAGGAGGAGGCGGCCGCAGCGAGTTGAGCGTGACCTCACGCGGTGAGTTGCGGTAAAACAAGGCTATGAAGCGTCGGCGATATCTCGCGTGGATGGCCTTGGCCGCTCTCGCCGTCAGCGGCGCGATTGGATGCGACGGCGACGAGAGCTCCGATGTCGTGGCGCAGTGCGACCAGCTGGCTGGGGCCTGCGGTGACGGCGAGGAGCACGTGGAGACGATCGGCCAGGAGTGCAAGGAGTTGGTCGATCGCACGGGGGCCGACGCCTGCGCCGACGCGGCGCTCGCTCTGTTCGATTGCTACGAACGCGAGCTGTGCGAGCGCGACGATGCGGTTTGGGCGCTCGACGATCTTCGCGTGCTCTCTGAACGGCACGAAACCTGCCTCGATCAGCGCGATGCCCTCAATCTCTGTCTAGAAAACGGCGCGTCTCGCGATTGAGGGTAGCGCTCGCGCGCCGGCGTGGTGACTTCCGCCTCGTCCCGGGCGACGGCGGGCGCAGGCCGGGCCATACGTCCTCCAGTCTTTCGCTGCTTTCTAGGTGGTCGTTTTCCGCGATCGCGACTTTTGCCGCTAACCACGAGGAGCTTGCAGTTGGTCCTGAACAATCGATTGTCGCTCGCGTTCGTGACCTGGATGGCAACCATGTGGGTGCTGGTTGCGGGGCCGTCCGACGCTCTTGCGCAGGAGTTCGAATGCAGAGCGACGGAAACCCAGCCAGAGTGTCACGAGCGCCTGCAGTGCGAAACCGGCGAACCGCTGCAGGACTGCCAGGACCGCCTGCGCCAGGAGAGCGACTGGGGCGGGTCGAGTGATCAGCCGGACGGGGCACGCGGGACCGACTCGCGCGGCGACTCGCGTCATCGATCGGATGATGGAGCACGCGGGACGGACTCGCGCGACGACGGCGCCGCTCGCGGCGACTCTGGCCGAGATCGCGGCTCGCGCGACGCAGCTCGCCAAGAACGGGATGGCGGGCGCGATGGTGGCGATCGAAGCCGCGGCCGCTCGGACCAGCGAGGTGGCGACGGCGCGCGCCAAAGCCGCAGCCAGGCCTCCGGCGGCAGCGATTTCGTCGCGAACAAGACCTTCGGCCTCGGCCTCGAGGTCGGCGCCCCCTCCGGGCTGTCCGGCAAATACTTTTTGTCCGACTCCGGCGCCCTGAACTTCGGCGCCGGTGGAATCTACCGCCACTACTACTACGACCGCGGACTCCACGTGTATCTCGACTACCTGTGGCATCCGGTCTCGCTTGCGTCGACCAGCTCCTTGGAGTTGCCGCTTTACATCGGCCTCGGCGGGCGGTTTTGGGACTTCGAACACTGTCGTTTGCCGAACCGGCGCGATTGCCACAGCGGCAGCGCGCTCGGCGTACGCGTTCCGTTCGGCATCGCCTTCGACTTCAACCGCGCGCCGCTGGACATCTTTGTCCAGGCCGTCCCGGTCCTCGACATTCTCAGCGCCAGTTACTACCGAGAGTTCCACGACAGGCGGGGACATTTCGGCGTCGACGGCTCGGTGGGGATTCGCTACTGGTTCAATTAGCCGTAGCGAACGCGCTCGCCCTTCTCCGTGCGGCCCGGTCCTCCGTGGTCCTCGCCTCAGTCCCCCCCGCTCGGGTGGCGCGGCCGGCAAAAGCTGCGCTTCGCATCCGATGCCGGCACCGACCTCGTAAGCGTAAAGGCGCTTCGGCCTAACCGACGAAGCAGCGCGTTCGAAAACCGACCACGCGCGCCCGGCCATCCAAGCGCTGGGAGGTCCTCGATGATCGCGCGAGATGAATACGAGTTGTTCGAAGCGGCAGCCGGGGCAATCGCCCACGCCCTCGCCAGCGTGGCAGACCACAGACCCATTCACTTCATGCTCACCGGCGGCCCGACGGCCGAGGGCGTGTACGAGGCGCTCGCGGAGCGGCCCGACATGCTGCCGCAACACCGGCTCTACTTGTATTTCGGTGACGAGCGGGGCGTGCCGCCCGACCACCCCGCGAGCAACTACGGCATGGCGCGGGACACGCTGCTCGGTGCGCTGGACGTACCGGGCGATCAGGTGCACCGCATCCGCGGCGAGCTCGACCCCAGCGAGGCGGCGGCCGACGCCGAGCGCCACATCCGCGACTCGGTGGAGGCGCCGGCGCCGCGCGTCCCGGCGCTCGACCTGGTATTGCTCGGCGTGGGTGATGACGGCCACATCGCGTCGCTGTTTCCCGGCTCGGCGGCGCTATCCGACAACACCAAGCTCTTCACCGAAGCCCAAAATCCGGCCGGCTATCCGCGCGTGACCGCCACCTTGCCGCTCCTTTGCGCCGCCCGCCGAATCTTTATCATGGCCCACGGCGCCGAGCTCGCCCCGGCGATTCGACGCGCCCTCGACGAGCCGCCGTCTCCCGCGACGCCAGCGTCGCTCGTTTGCCCCGATCGCGGCGGCGCCATCGCCTACTTCCTCGATGAACAGGCGGCCCGGGAGCTGTCCCCCGCGAGCCGCGCGCGCATCGCGGGCCAGCACGCAGCCTAGCCGCCGCGCACCCAAGCCCATGTGGTCCAACCCGGGCGCGGCGCCAGCGCCGTCTTCCGCGCGACTCGAGAACGCCCCCCCACCTGCATCGCCACAGCTGGGCGCGGCGGAGCGAGCGATCGAGCCGGACGTTTGTGCGCCGAGCGGGCGTGGCAAAGCCGGCTCGGTTCTGCAAGACTCCCCGCCGGATGACCAGTCGACGGTTTACGAGCTTTTCGTGGGGCGTTTTTGCCTACACGCTGCTCGTCATCCTGTGGGGCTATTTCCTCCGCATCTCGGAATCCGGCGACGGCTGCGGCACCGACTGGCCGGTGTGCCGGGCGGCCATGTCGCCCGAACCCACCTCGTTTTCCACGCTCGTCGAGCTCACCCACCGCCTCACGTCGGGCCTCGTGCTGGTGCTCGCGCTGGTCATGGCGGTGTGGGCGTTTCGACGCTACCCGCGCGGCTCCGCCGTGCGGTTTGGCGCCACCGCCGCGCTCGTGTTCACGATCACCGAGTCACTTTTCGGCGCCGTGGTCGTCGTGTTCGGGTGGGTGGCAGGCGACGTGTCGGCCGGCCGGATTTTCATTCGACCGTTTCACGTCACGAACACGTTCCTCCTCATGGCGGCGTTCGCCCTCACCGCGCTGTGGGCGAGCCGCGACACGGCGCGGGTGCCCTCGATCGCCGGCCCGAAGGCGCGCCCGGTTTTGTGGGCCGCCGTCGCGGTGCTCGCGCTCGCGTGGACGGGATCATGGACGGGCCTCGCGGCGACGGCGTTTTCGGCCGGCTCTCTGCGCGAGGGCGTCGATCAATATCTCGATCCCGAGCACCTGCTCATCGTCCTCCGCCTGCTCCATCCGCTGCTGGCGATCTTCGTCGCGGTTTTGCTCGCGCGCACCGCCTCGCGCCTGCGCGCGAGCTCCAGCGACCCGCTGATCCATCCCCTGTCGTCGGCGCTCGTGGTCCTCGCCGTCACCCAGCTCGTCCTCGGCCCGCTCACGGTCGCGCTCGGAAACCCCATATGGGCCCGCCTCGTCCACCTGGCGCTCGCCGACGCGCTGTGGGTCGCGCTCGCTTTCGCCGGCGCAATCGCCCTCGAGCGCCCTGGAGCTCCTCTCAAAAGCGATCGGTAGTGCCGAAGGCGCGGTAGACGATGCCTCCGAATCGGCAAGCGCCGGTCGCGCAAGCCCCCATG
This sequence comes from Nannocystineae bacterium, assembly GCA_007133195.1. Lineage (GTDB taxonomy): Bacteria > Myxococcota_A > Polyangia > Haliangiales > Haliangiaceae > SLNH01. Next base: position 8,090 of record SLNH01000184.1, read on the forward strand.
TCGCGGCTGGCTGAAGTCCGACGTGTGCGAGCCGCTCGACCTTTCGCACCGAGAGCTGCGTGATCAGTCTTCACTGATCTGGATGAAGAGCTCATCGACGAACGGCCGAAGGTCCGGCAGGGCAGAGTGTTCGGTGAGCCGGTCACCGGCGCAAAGCCGGCCCTCACTCTCCTCCGTTAGCACCACAACCTCGCGCGCCTGCGGCAGGACGATCCAGACGACCTGAACGCCGGCGCCGAGGTACCAACCGGCCTTGTCACGCAGCGAAGGCTCCGGCTCGTAGCGCCCGGCAACCTCGGCTGCGAGGAGCGGCGGCGCGAGACGAAGCCCGCCGGTGCGATGCCTCGCGTCGACCTTGCGCCAAATCGCAGCGTCTGCCGCACGCGTCGCCCCGCCAAGCCGCATGCCAGCCTCGTTCGCCCCCAGCACAAACTCCGGGTGTGATCGCACCCACGAACCCAAAACGATAATGAGATCGGTAACGGTATCTTGCTGAACGTCGCCGCACGGCGGCATGAAAAGCAGCCTCCCCCCCACATACTCGATTCGGCCCTCAACCCGGGGCCAGGTCTCCAGTCGCTCTGGATCGAAGCCTTCGGGCGGCTCTAGCTCGATCGGAAATCGAGCGGCACCGGGGATCTGCAAAACCTCATCGTATGCCCGCGGCGCAACCATACGAAGATCGTACAATGCCGCATCCAGTCGCGCCACGCCGAACTCAAGCGAAGACGAGCACATACGCCCTCGGAGCTATCTCCGCCTCAGTCGCGGACCGGGGCACGACTGCCAAACCTCGATCGGCTCACCCGGCGCGAGCGCCGGGATCGGGGGCACGTTTACTTACGACAGTAAGTCGAGCACTCGTCCGATGGGGAGCAAGCGATCGCACTCAACCTTTCGCGCGCGAGGAGTCGAAGCCCTCGAGGAGCCTCCCCGTCACGAGCCGGATCAAAAAGAACCCGAAATCCGGGTTTTGATAAAAGAGGCGCCTGACTCGTTCGGGCGTGATGAAAAGGAGCTCCGAATCCTCGGCGCACACGGCCGTCGCGGTGCGCCGCGCGTCTGCCGAGACGATCGCGATCTCCCCGAAAATATCGCCCCTCCCCAAAGTCCGGCCGATCTCGGTGAGCTCGATGGAGCCTTCTTGGATCAAGTACATGGCATCCGGCTCGTCGCCCGCTCGAAACACGACTTCGCCGGCAGATCGCCGCTGCCGGTTCATAAACGGCACCAGCGCGTCAGGGCGAAAATCGCCCTTGGAAGCCAGCGCCACGCGGCCGATGAGCCTCCTCATCTGCGCGAGCCGGTAGACGTTTACCGGAAGCATGAGCCCCTGTAAGACCACGACCGGGTACAGGCCGGCGAGGATTCCGTAGGCGAGCATCGTCACATTGGCCCCGATGCCGACGATCCGGAGCGGAATCATCATCTTCATCCAGAACGTCGAGAACATGAGGATCGAGCCGAGGTAGGCGACGAACTCCTGAGGGGCCATGCCCGCAGTGTACATTCGGCCGCACCCGGCCTGCGCCGCGCATCGCCAGGGACGGCGCCCCTACGGCTTGCGCGGAAAACGAGCGATCGGCTCGCGCAAAACTCAATCGCCGCACTCGAGATCGGAGACCACCGGCGCCGGCGAGCGCTCGGCGTCGCCAATGTCGAGGTCTTCGCACGCGGCGACGCGGATCACGCCCATCCCGCCGCCGCCGCCGCCACCGCCTGCTGGGCCGGGCCGGGCGCTCGAGCCCTCGTCGAGCTCGCTGTCGCCTACCTCGCCATCCCGCGCGCCGGGTGGATCTGCGGCCTCGGCGTCGCCGTCGCCGCCGGAGCCCGAGGTGTCGCAATCCGTCTCGCCGCCAGACGCCGGCTCGCCGTCTTCGCGACTCCCGTTTTCCCCGCCTTCCAAATCGCTGCAGTCTCCGCTGAACCCGCTCCGGCGCGCCCCTTCGCCGCCCCCGCCGCCGTTCGCGGTGAGCGCGCCGGTCACCTCGATATTGTTCGCCTCGAGGACCAGGCCGCCCCCGGAGCCGCCGCCGCCGCCGCCGCCGTGGTCAGCGCCGGGGTTGCCGCCGCCCCCGGACACGGAAAACGCCCCCTCGGCGGCGATCGTCGCCGGCGAGACGATCTGAAGCGCGCCGCCGCCCCCGCCGGGCGCGCCGGCGGCAGCGCCTACGCTGTCGATCTGGTGTCCTGCCCCCCCACGGCAACCCCCGCGCAACGGCTCGAGGGGATCGTCCTCATCGGCGTTTTCCGCGCCACCGGGCATCGGATCGTGATCGTCGTCTTGGGTTTGTACCGGCGCGCCCGACCCGCCGGCCGTGCCGAAGCCGCCGCCGCCGCCGCCGCTTCCGCCATCGCCAGCCTCGCCCCCGTCGCCGCCGTCGAAAAACTGCGGCTCCCCGTCAGTGCCTAAGCCGCCCTCCGCCTCGCATAGGGCCTCGCTCATGCCGGCGCCCGCCGTGGAGCGAAATCCGCCGGCCGTGATGCGGGCGCCGCCCGCCACGGTCACGCCGTCCATCGCCACGATCGCGAGCGCGCGCGGCCCGGTGGCCCACAGCACGGCGTTTTGGCCAAGCTCGAGCGACTCGAGCGAAACGACGGCCAGTTCTGGCGCCTGTCCCGGCTGGTCGCGGATGTCTACCGCCTCGAAGACCCGGGTTGCGCTGGAACCCCGGTCGTCCACGACGACGAAACCGTCGCGATCCGTAACGATCTCGTAGGTCGCACCGGCCGGCACCGACAGGGCGCGCTCGGCCTCGGGCACGCACGGGCCGAAATTCGACGGGGTAAGCGGGAGAAGCTCCTCGCCGGCGTTGCAATCGCCGGAGCCAGAACCGGAGTCACCGTGGTCGGAGCCATCGCCCGCGTCACCCCCAACCCCCGCATCCGGCAGCGTTGATGCGGCGTCACCGGGAGATCCACCGCCCGGGCCGCCATCGGGATCGGCGCCGCCCCCGGGACCTCCCATCCCTGCGGTGTCGAACGAGCATCCCCAGGCGAGCACAGCCGTGAGCGACAAAAAGCGACAAGCACGCATCTTCAGGTGCGAATATACCTCAGAAAGCCGCCACCGGGAGGCGGACCGACTGCGCCGGAACTCGGGCGGCCGCGCAAGAGCACGCTCCCGATTCCCCCTTGCCGGCGGCAGGAAAATCTGTAGTGATCCTCGTGGTCGTGGGATCCCTTACAGGGACCTGCGCCTCCCGCCCCCTCGCTCGGATCACCGAGTCGCCCGAGTCGCGGGTCGATGGGCGATGGCCCGTCAGCCGCGTCGTTCTTGATTCGGAAACCCTCAAATCAAAGGCGGCGGAAAAGCGCTGCACACGCTGACGCAACGCGTTAGAATCAGCCGACCCGATCGCGGGGCGCCGGCCACCCCGCCGATGCGATCTCACTCTCCTTCGTAGCTTGCCGGGAGTCGTGCATGTTGCACCTTACGCGCAAAGGCCCTCACGGCCTCTATGAACCTCAGTTCGAGCACGATGCCTGCGGGATGGGCTTCGTTGCCCATATCGGCGGCGAAAAATCTCGGGACATCGTCGAGCAGGGCCTCGAAGTGCTAAGGCGGCTCAGCCACCGAGCCGCGACCGGCTGTGACCCCGACACCGGCGACGGAGCCGGCATCCTCCTTCAGCTCCCGCATCGCTTCTTCAAGCGCGAGGGGCTGAGGCTCGGCTTCGATATGCCCAGACGCCGCCGCTATGGCGTGGGCATGGTGTTTCTCCCCCCGGATCCCGAAGATCGCGCGGCGTGCGAGCGCGTCATCCAAGAGGCCGTCGCCGAGGAGGGGCAGCGCTTCCTCGGTTGGCGCGACGTGCCGGTCGACGTCCCGCAGGCCGGGCGCGTGGCGCGGGAGGTCATGCCGGTCATCCGCCAGATCTACATCGCCCGGCGGCGCCTCGTGCCGAGCGCGTTCGAGCGCAAGCTCTACGTCATCCGCAAGCTCACGGAAAAGCGGGTGTCCGAGCGCGGCCTCGACCGCGGCGGGTTCTTCCACGTGGCGAGCCTGTCGGCCGAAACCATCGTCTACAAGGGGCTCCTTCTGCCCTCGCAGCTCCCGCTGTTTTACCGAGATCTCATGGAGCCGGACATGGTGAGCGCGCTCGCGCTCGTCCACTCGCGGTTTTCCACGAACACCTTCCCCACCTGGGATCTCGCGCAGCCGTTTCACCACATCGCGCACAACGGCGAGATCAACACGGTGCGCGGCAATCGAAACTGGATGCAGGCGCGCCGCAGCCTGCTTCAGTCGGCGAAGTTTTCCGGCGGGCTCGATCGCCTGTTCCCCATCATCAGCCCCGGGAAGAGCGACTCGGCGCAGTTCGACCAGATGCTCGAGCTGCTCCACCTAGGCGGCCGCTCGCTGCCGCACGCGATGATGATGATGATTCCGGAGGCGTGGGAGCGGCACGAGGCGATGAGCCAGGAGCGGCGCGACTTTTACCGCTACTCGGCGTCGCTCACAGAGCCATGGGACGGGCCGGCCTCGATCGTGTTTACCGACGGCCACCTCGTCGGCGCCACGCTCGACCGCAACGGCCTTCGCCCGGCGCGCTACGTCGTCACCCACGACGACCGGGTGGTCCTGGCGTCGGAGGTGGGGGTGGCCGACATTCCGGCCGCTCAGGTCAGGGAGAAGGGCCGGCTTCAGCCCGGCCGGATGTTCGTCGTCGACACCGCCGAAGGCCGCATCATCGGCGACGACGAGGTCAAACACGAAATCACCCACCGCTGGCCCTACGGGCGCTGGCTCAGGGATAACGTGTTCGAGCTCGGCCAGTTCCCCGATGTGGCGGCCAAGCCGCGCGTCACCGGCGCCGATCTCACTCGCAAGCAGCGGGCGTTCGGCTACACCGACGAGGACCTGCGCCTTCTGCTTTCGCCCATGGTGGAGGAAGGCAAGGAGCCCGTGGGCTCGATGGGCACGGACACCCCCCTCGCCGTGCTGTCGCGGCGCGCGCCCAATCTGTTTCATTACTTCCACCAGCTGTTCGCGCAGGTCACGAACCCGGCCATCGATCCGATTCGCGAGTCGATGGTGATGTCGTTGGAAACGACGCTCGGCCCCGACGGCAATACTTTCGAGGAGACGCCCGAGCAGTGCCATCGCCTGCGCATTCCCGGGCCCATCCTCACGAACGAAGGGCTGGCCAAGATCGCGTCGATCCACGAGGGCGTGTTCGAACCCACCACGCTTTCGCTGCTCTGCGACGCCCAGCGCGGCCCGGAGGCGCTCGAGTCGGCGCTCGCGCGCCTGTGCGCCGAGGCGGTGGACGCCGTCGACGAGGGCTATAACGTCCTCATCCTGTCCGACCGCGGCACCGACGCCCGCCGCGCGGCGATCCCGTCGCTCCTCGCGCTGTCCGCGGTCCATCAGCACCTCGTCCGCGAGGGCACGCGGATGCAGGCCGGCCTCGTCGTCGAGACCGGGGAGGCCCGGGAGGTGCATGACTTTGCCTGCCTCATCGGCTACGGCGCCGCCGCCGTCAACCCCTACCTGGCGCTCGACACGATCGCAGAGCTCGTCTCCGCCGGCCACACCTCGGAGCGGGACGAGGCGCGCGCCCAGCGCCGCTACATCGAGGGGATCGAGCAGGGCCTGCTCAAGATCATGTCCAAGATGGGTATCTCCACCGTGCAGGCCTACAGCGGCGCCCAGATCTTCGAGGCGGTGGGGCTGAATCGCCGGCTCGTCGACGAGCACTTCCCCGGCACGCCCTCGCGCATCGAGGGCGTGGGGCTATACGAGCTCGGCCGCGAGGCCCTCGAGCGCCACGATCGCGCCTTCGGCGTGGCCGCCATCGCCGACGCCGACGAACTGCCGATCGGGGGCCACCAGCAGTGGCGGCGCCGGGGCGAGCTTCACAAGTGGAACCCCGCGACGATCGCCAAGCTGCAGGCGGCCGCCGCGCACAACGATCCCGAGCTGTTCGCCGAGTACAGCGAGCTCGTCGATCGCGAGGACAGCGACCTGGTCACGCTCCGCGGCATGCTCGACATCGCCACCGAGTCCGGTGAGCCGATCCCCTTGGACGAGGTGGAGCCGGCGAGCGAGATCGCCAAGCGCTTCGTCACGGGCGCGATGTCGTTCGGCTCGATCAGCGCCGAGGCCCACGAGACCCTGGCGATCGCGATGAACCGCATCGGCGGCCGGTCGAACAGCGGGGAAGGCGGCGAAGAGGCGCACCGCTACACTCCCGACGCAAACGGCGACTCGCGGCGAAGCGCGATCAAGCAGGTGGCCTCCGGACGGTTCGGGGTCACCGCCCATTACCTGGTCCACGCAGACGAGCTTCAGATCAAGGTCGCCCAGGGCGCCAAGCCCGGCGAAGGCGGCCAGCTTCCTGGCCACAAGGTCGACGAGCGCATCGGGCGGGTGCGCTACTCCACGCCGGGCGTGACGCTGATCTCGCCGCCGCCGCACCACGACATCTACTCGATCGAGGATCTGGCTCAGCTCATCTACGATCTGCAATCGGTCAACCCCGACGCGCGGGTGTCGGTGAAGCTCGTGAGCGCGGCCGGGGTGGGCACGGTGGCCGCGGGTGTGGCCAAGGCCGGCGCCGGGTGCGTGGTCATCGCCGGCTACAGCGGCGGCACCGGCGCGTCGCCGATGTCGAGCATCAAGCACGCGGGGCTGCCCTGGGAGCTCGGCCTCGCCGAGACGCAGCAGGTGCTCGTGCAAAACGACCTCCGCGACCGGATTCGCGTTCAGGTCGACGGCGGCATGCGCACGGGCCGCGACGTGGTCATCGCGGCGCTCCTCGGCGGCGAGGAGTTCGGGATGGCCACGGCGTCGTTGGTGGTGGAAGGCTGCATCATGCTGCGCAAGTGTCATCTAAACACCTGCTCGGTCGGCATCGCCACCCAGGACCCCGCGCTCCGCGAAAAGTTCACCGGCAAGGCCGAGCACGTGGTCAACTTCTTCATGCTCGTGGCCGAGGATATCCGCCGGCACATGGCCGAGCTCGGATTTCGGACCTTCGACGAGATGGTAGGCCGCGTAGAGTTTCTCCGCCAGCGCCGGGGCATCGACCACCCCAAGGCCGAGGCCCTCGATCTCAGCGGCGTCCTCGCCGCGCCCAATGCGCCGGCGGAGGCGGCCAGGCGCTCGCACCGCCAAAACCGCAATCCGCTCGAGGAGCACCTCGATCGCGAGCTCATTCGGCGCGCCGAGCCCGCCATCGAGGAGGGCCGCCCGGTCCACTTCGAGATCCCCATCAACAACACGAACCGGGCCGTCGGCGCCATGCTATCCGGTCGGATCGCCGAGCGCTGCGGCGAAAACGGACTCACCGACGGCAGCGTCACGGTGAAGATGTCCGGTTCCGCGGGCCAGAGCTTCGGGGCGTTTTTGAGCGGGGGCGTGACCTTCGAGCTCGAAGGCGACGCGAACGACTATCTCGGCAAGAGCCTGTCGGGCGGGCGCATCATCGTGTATCCGCCGAAGGCCAGCACCTTCGTCCGCGAAGAAAACGTCCTCATCGGCAACACCTCCCTGTACGGCGCCACCAGCGGCGAGGTGTTTATTTCGGGCGTGGCCGGAGAGCGCTTCGCCGTGCGGAACAGCGGCGCGCGCGCCGTCGTCGAGGGCGTGGGGGACCACGGCTGCGAGTACATGACCGGCGGCGTGGTGATCGTGCTCGGCAAAACGGGGCGAAACTTCGCCGCCGGCATGAGCGGCGGCGTCGCCTACGTGTTCGACCGCGAGCGCGCATTTCGGCAAAACTGCAACCTCGGGATGGTCGAGCTCGAGTCGCTGATCAGCGAGAGCGAAATCTGGCTCGTCTACGGCATGATCGAGGATCACGTTCGGCATACGGGCAGCGCTCTCGGCCAGCGTATCCTCGACAACTGGGAGCTCATGGTGCCCCACTTCGTGAAAGTCATGCCCACGGACTACAAGCGCGTGCTGCAAGCGCGCCGCGCGGCGCGGCGGCCCAAGGCCGACGATGATCCGCCCCGCCTCGCCGTGGTGACCGGCGGCGCCGGCTAGTGGGTCGAGACCCCAGCCTCGAGGCACTCGCGGCGCGGTCGCGACCTTTGCCGAACTGAGCTCGCCCCGACGCCGGCCGGCGCGGGGCGCGCGCGACAGAGCATCTACAGCCAGCGGAGCGACGCATGGGCAAGATCAGTGGTTTCATGGAATGGTCCCGGCAGGGGCCGCCCAAACGGGACATCGAAGAGCGCCTCGGCGACTGGAAAGAGGTCTATCGCACGCCCGAGCTCGCCGTTTTGCGCGAGCAGGGAGGCCGGTGCATGGACTGCGGGGTCCCGTTTTGCCAGCAGGGCTGTCCGCTCGGGAACCACATCCCGGACTGGAACGATCTCGTCTATCGGGACCGCTTCCACGACGCCTACCGTTGGCTAAACGCGACCAACAACTTCCCCGAGTTCACGGGGCGGCTTTGCCCGGCGCCGTGCGAATCGGCCTGCGTCTTGGCCATCAACACCGGGCCGGTGACGATCGAGGAGATCGAAAAGCAGATCATCGAGCGGGCGTTCGCGGAGGGCTGGGTGCGCCCGGAGCGGCCGCGCGCGCGCACCGGCAAGCGTGTGGCCGTGGTCGGCAGCGGCCCCGCGGGCTTGGCGGCCGCCTCGCAGCTCGCCCGCGCCGGTCACGAGGCGATCGTTTACGAGGCCGACGATCGGCTGGGGGGCATGCTCCGCTACGGGATCCCCGACTTCAAAATGGAAAAGTGGGTGATCGATCGGCGCCTCGAAGTCCTCGAGGCCGAGGGCGTGCGGTTCGAGACCGGCGTGCGGGTCGGTGACAGCGTGCCGTGGGACGAGCTTCGCGGCGAGCACGACGCGGTGATCGCGACCGTCGGGGCGCAAAACCACCGCGACATCGACGTGCCCGGCCGCGAGCTGTCCGGGATTTGCTACGCGATGGACTACCTCACGCAGCAAAACCGCGTCGTCGCCGGAGACGACGTAGACGCGAGCGAGCGCATCGACGCGGCGGGCAAGCACGTGATCATCCTCGGCGGCGGCGACACGGGCTCGGACTGCCTCGGCACCGCCCTTCGCCAGGGAGCCAAGAGCGTCAAACAGATCCAACTTTGGCCCGCCCCCCCCGGCGAGCGCGCGGACGATAACCCCTGGCCGCAGGTGCCGCTCGTGTTTCAGGTGTCGACGAGCCAGGAAGAAGGCGGGGACCGCGAGTGGGGCATGATGACAAGGCGCCTGTCGGGATCGAACGGCCGAATCGAGACGCTCACCGGGGTGCGCATCGAGCGGGGCATGGAAAACGGCCGCAAGACGCCGATCGAGGTCCCCGGCAGCGAGTTCGACATGCCGTGCGATCTGCTCATCCTCGCCATCGGGTTCCAGGGGCCCAAACAGCCCCGGATCCGCGAGCAGCTCGGCGTCGACACCGACGCGCGCGGAAACCTGGTCGTAGACGACCGCTACGCCACGAACGTCCGCGGCGTGTTCGCCGCCGGCGACGCCATGCGCGGCGCGAGCCTGATCGTGTGGGCGATCGCCGACGGCCGCGAGGCCGCGCGCCACGCCGACTCGTATCTCCGCCAGGGCGAGGCGCCGCATCTGCCCACACGCGGCATGGACGCGCGCTTCGAGTAGGCCAAAGCTGCGCTGCACGCGAGACGCGGCCGCGCATGGCTTGTCACGTTGCCTAAGCGGCCTTGCGTTCTGACCATGGTGTAGCCTCGGGGCGTGGCCGTGCGCCCGGCCGGCGTTGCGCCTGAGGTCGCCGGTTGCCCTGCGACCGCCAGCCGGGGGAGGATCCGGATCTCCCCTCACCCTGGACCGCACCTTGTCATCGAGTTCGCACCCCATCTCAGCCCCGCTGGCGCTGGAAAGACGCCGAACCGGGCTCTGGATCGCCAGATTCCGGGCCGCCGCCCTCTCGCTCTGGCTCCTCGAGCACGTGCTCGTATCCCGCCACGGGCTGGAGATGGAGGTCCGCCTCGCCCTCCTCATCACCTACCTGCTCGTGGCGTTCGGAATCTGGGCGGCAATGCGCGCTCGGCCCGCCGCGGGCGCGCTCTCGGGGGTGTCGATCGCGGCTGTGGACGTGCCTTTCATCACGGCGCTACAGGTGCTGGCGACCATGCACGCGGCCGATGGCCTCTTCGTAGCCGGATACACCATCGGTATCTACGCGCTGCTCCTTCTCCTCTCGGTTCTCAGCCTCGACGTGCGCGTCATCGTCGCCGTGGCCGCGTCCACGATTCTGGCCGCCATCGGCCTCGTTTTGGTCGGACACGACGTCAACCACTACGGATCCCTGGTGGCCTCGACCGTGCTCCTGGTTGGACTCATCGGGACGGCTGGCGTCTACGGCACCCTGAGCCTGCGGAGGCTGATTCTCAACGCGAGCCGCGAGCAAGCGCGGCGAGAGCGGCTCGGCCGCTATTTCTCGCCTCAGGTGGCCGAGCGCATTCAAGCCGGGGGACGCGACGAGTTGACTACTCGCGGTGAGGAACGCGAGGTGACCGTGCTGATGTCAGACATCCGCGGGTTTACGTCGATGGCGGAGCAGCACGGCGCAATGCGACTCGTAACGACGCTGAACGAATATTTGGCGCGGATGGTCGCCGTCGTGTTCGACAACGGGGGCACGCTCGACAAATTCATGGGTGACGGGATATTGGCCTACTTCGGCGCTCCGCTGGATCATCCTGATCCCGCAGGAGCAGCGGTGTCGTGCGCGCTGGAGATGGTCGAGGCGCTTGGCGACCTCAACGCGGAGCGAGCTCGGCGCGGCGAGGCGCCCCTGGAAATCGGCATAGGCATTCACACCGGCACGGTCGTCGTCGGCGACGTCGGGCCGGACGAGCGCAAAGAGTACACGGTCATCGGCGACGCTGTGAACGTGGCCTCGCGCATCGAGGCGCTCACGAAGACCCACCATGTCCCGATCCTTGCCTCGGATGCGACCCGGACCCGCTCGGCGCGCACGTTTTCGTGGACGCCGGTCGCCGATACCGCGGTTCGAGGCAAGGCCGAGCCCGTCACCATCTACATCCCGGCGGCGAGGTAGTCCGCACGCCGGGTTCTATGCGTGGGCCGACGCCGGCGAGCGAAGGGCGGACCTGCGCTGGGGCGTTACCGATCGTCGCCCAAAAGCGCCTGGAGGCGGACGAACACCTGCCACAGCACACGCTCGTACGGGATCGCGGAGTGCCAGCGCTCCACGGGCTCGCGCGCCGCGAAGATCACCAGCTCGCCGAGCGACTCGAGCTTGATCGAAAGCAGGAGCGAGGCAGCCTCTCGGTTACCGAGGAGAAGCCCCGCCATGTCTTGTTCCGCGGTGTCGCTGCACTGCGGCGCCATGCGCGCCACCGGCACTTGTGAGTGCGAAAGCAAGTGCTCGAACCGCTCGGCCCTCACTCTGTGCGCCATGAGCGCGTCCCAGTCGTAAACCTCGCCCGCGGCGCACCAGGATCGGTACTCCGCGTCCGTCCGCACGAGCAACACCGCCGCGGGCCACCGCGAACAGAGGTACGTAAGCGCCGCCGTCACCGCCTCGCTCGGGGTCCGCGCGTGGTGGATCTGCGCCAGCGCGTCGCGCAGCGAGGGCTTTTGCGGCGGGCGGAGGAGCAGCACATCGCGGAGGTCGTCGAGCGGCGCGGGCGGTCCCGAGGGCGGGGGCGGCGGCGGCTTTGGGCTATCGGTCTGGGCCGGGCGCTCGCGGTGCTGCGTTAGCTCCTCCTCGTAGACCTCGCCGACGATCGTCACCGTTTCTTCATCGAAATCGATGTCCTCGGACAAGCGATCCGATCCATCCGCGTCGACCTCGCCCGAGGCGCCGACCTCGGGATGCGTGTCACGAGCCGGCACGCCGGCCTCGGCGGCGCCATTGGCGGCACCCGCACCATCCGCGCGCGCGCCGCCGCCGCGCTCGAGCGCCGGCGTGCGCGCATTCGGGTCGTCGTCACCCCACGCGTCGTCGCCTCGCAGCGCCACCGCGCCCGGCCCCTTTGCCACGAACGCGTGTAGCGAGTGACCGCCGTGGCGCACGGCGCGCAGCCGCTTGTCGAGATCCCAAATCGCGATGAACTCGGTGCACGCCCCCGGCGCCACGTTGATCACGAGCTGGCTGCACGAGCTGAGCACCATATACAGCCCGATCCCCGCGCCGCCCTCCTTCTGCTCCACGGGGTCGCCCTCGACCAAGCACCGCCTGAGCGCCGAGCGCAGGGTCTCCCCCGTGAACGCACCGAACCGATCGGTCACCGAGATCGCGAGCTTGTCGCCGTTTGACCCCATCGCCAGGGTCACGTACTCGCCCGCTCCCAAAGTGACCTTCTCTCGGCGACTCGTCGAGGCGTAGCGGGGGGTGCCGTCCGCATCGCGCGGCGCATTGTAAATCGCGTTCGTGATCAGCTCGTCGGCGACGATACCCGTGGCCTGGCTGAGGTGCGATCCGCCGCCCAAGCGGGATACGAACTCGCGCACCCGCTCGATCGCCGGCTCGCGCTGATCCGCGCCCGTGAGCACGCGGGACTCGACTTCGATGCCGAACCCCGGCAGGTACTTCTCGATGCCGAAGACGTCGCCGCGGAGGATCTTTTCCACCGTGACGAGGACCTCCCCCGGGTCGAACACCGGCGTTTCGCCCTCGGCGGGCTTGCGGGCGAGCAGGTTGGGCACGCCGTGATCACAAACGACCTCGAGCAGCCCCTCGGACTGCGAGCGCGTCGCGAGCGCGACCACGGGGATACGCCCCCGCGTGACGTCCACCAAAGACGGAATCTCTCGGATGGTGTCGTGATCCACGAGCGCGAGATCCACGTCGCCAGCCCGAAGCCGCGCCAGCGCCTCGTCGGCGCTACCCGCGCGCACAACTCGATTCCCAGCACTCGTGAGGGGGGCATCGATGCGCCGGGGCTTGTGTGCGCCCTGGCCGACCACGAGCACCGTCTTACCGCGCATGCAGCCCAGTGTAGGAAAACCCAGACAGGTTGGAAACCAAGGGGGCGCCCAGAAGAAGGCCTCGCCGCCGCGCGCGGCGGGGCCTCAGAAGCTAAGCTCTACGCCGGCCGCGCCCCCGCGGGCGCCATCCGCCGCAAGGGGCCAGGCGAACGCGCGCGCCCCGGACGACGCGCTGTCGGCATCGTCGTCACCGCCGGGCCGAGTCACGATGAGCACGAGCGCCGCGCTCGCCGCCGCCGCGGCTCCGACGCCTGCGGCCGTACCCAAGCGCACGTGCCGCCGCCGCTGCGATCCGAGGGCCTGCGCCTCGTCGCCGTCCGGATCGGCGCCGCCGTCGATGAGCGCCCGGTGCGCGCGCCCGTCGCTTTGCGCCCGCAGGCCGAAATATGCGCCCGAAGCAGCCAAGCCGCTCGCCACGCCCCCCCACAAGTACCACTGGGCGTAAAACGGACGCCTCGAGGTCTGCTCGTCCTTCACGGGCGGCGTGTCCGGGGCGCTGTCCGCCTCGTCTGCCGGCGCCGGCTGCTCAGGTCGCCAGCTTAGCTCGGCGAGGTGATTGCCGTGGCGATCGAGCGCAACGACCGTGACCACATTGCTCAGTCCCTGCGGCAAAGGAAGCACATACGGGCTCTCACCGCTGCGCCGAACGCGGCGACGCTCGCCGCTCGGGGTCTCGAATCGAGCCATCGCCCCCGCCACCATGCCCAGAGGATCCGCCTGCACGACGAGCGCCACCGCGCGATCGTCTTCCAGGCCGAGTCCCTCCACCCGGAGCGGCTCCCGCTCGCGCATCGCGTCTTGCGCCTCAGCGAAGGGCTCGCTGATCCGCGGGGACACGCCAGGGTCGAGCGAGGCGTCCGGATCGAGCGCGAGCCACCGCGCAAAGTGGGCCTTGGCGGCGTCCGGGTTTCCGTACGACCCCGCGATGATGCCCGATAGACGGTAAATTTCGGCGATCTGGCGCGGCGTGCCGTCGCCCAGGTGGCGCGCGCGGGCAACCGTTTTTCTAGCCTGCTCGAACTCCAGCCGGTCGAGTTCCTCCTCGGCCTGGGAAATGAGCGCCCCGGTGCCGGCCACGGCACCTTCTGGGGCGAGGACGACGACGCAGGCGAGAGCGAAGGCCTGAAAGGTGGAGCGCATGCTGAGTCACGGAGTGAAGCGGCGGCGATGATCGCTTCCGGGCTCGATCGTCACATCTACCACCTTCGTTTCACCGGTCGAAAACCGAAGCTCCACGCGCCGGGTCCCCGCCGGGACCTCCTGGCGAACCACGGGCGTGTCGCCGAGCTCGTTTCCGTCTACCTGGACCGTGGCGTAGGGGTCCGCATCGAGGGTGAGGAAACCCGGCTCGCCTGCCGTGGCACGGTCGTCTGAGGACGCCGCGGCGCCGTCATCCGCGCCCCCGGCGCGCTGGGTCTCGCCGCCGCCGTCGTCCGCGCCCCCGGCGCGCTGGGTCTCGCCGCCGCCGGATTGTTCCCGGCGGGGGCGGTCCC
>SLNH01000354.1 GCA_007133195.1 Nannocystineae bacterium
CCGGCGATATCGGGCGCCGAGCCGTGCACCGGCTCGTAAAGGCCCCGCCGCCCCTCCCCGAGCGACGCGCTCGGCAAAAGCCCCAGCGACCCGGTGAGCACGGAGGCCTCGTCGGACAGAATATCGCCGAACATGTTTTCGGTGACCACCACGTCGAACTCGGCGGCGTGAGTAATCAGGCGCATCGCGCAAGCGTCCACCAGCTGGTGATCGAGCGAGATGTCCGGATACTCGGCCGCGACCTTCGTCGCCACCTCGCGCCACAGTCGCGACGACGACAGCACGTTCGCCTTGTCGACAGAGGTCACGCGCCCGCGCCGGCCCTTGGCGATCTCGCAGGCGAGCACCACGATGCGACGGATTTCCGCGTCGGTGTACACGAGCGTGTCCACGGCGCGCTCGCCCGCCTCCGTGGCCTCGCGCCCGCGCGGCTGGCCGAAATACAGGCCCCCGGTGAGCTCGCGCACGATCAGCATATCCACGCCGTCGAGCCGCTCGGGGCGAAGGGGCGAGGCTTCGGCGAGCTCGGGGATGCGCTTGACCGGGCGGAGATTGGCGTAAAGGCCGAGCTCCTTGCGGATCCCGAGCAAGCCCTGCTCGGGGCGAACGGCCGCTTGCGGATCGTCCCACTTCGGACCGCCGACGGCGCCGAGGACAGCCGCGTCGGCACCGCGGCACGCCGCGAGGGTGCCCTCGGGCAGCGGCTCACCGCAATCGTCGATCGCCGCGCCGCCGATCAGGCACTCCTCGAACGAAAACGCGTGGCCATACACCTCGCCCACCCGGACGAGGAGGTCCTTCGTCTCGGCCACCACCTCGGGGCCGATGCCGTCCCCGGGCAAAAGCGCGATCGAAGCCTTCATGATGCATCCGCTCCCACGGCGCGAGCCGCGCCGTCCACGGGGTAATCGGCATCGCCCCTCGCCTCCCGCTTCTCGGCGACCAGGCCGTACTCGAAGCTATCGGCGAGCGCCCGCCACGACGCCTCGATGATGTTGCCCGACGCCCCCACCGTGCTCCAGGTCCGATCGCCGGCCTGCGTGTTGATGAGCACCCGGGTCGCCGCCGCCGTCGCCTGATCGCCGTCAAGGATGCGCACCTTGTAATCCACGAGGTGAAACTCCGCGACCTGGGGGAAGATGGGCCTTAGCGCCTTGCGCAGCGCCGCGTCGAGGGCGTGCACGGGTCCGTCCCCTTCCGCCGCGGTGTGGTAGCGCTCGCCGCGGACGTCCACCTTGACCGTCGCCTCGGCGAACGTGCCGCGTCCCTGGCGGTGCTCCACCATCACCGTGTAATCCACGAGCTCGAACGGAGCGCGGTATTTCGCCGCCTGACGGCGCAACATGAGCGACACCGACGCCTCGGCGGCCTCGAACGAAAAGCCGGCCGCCTCGAGCTCCTTGATCTCGGAGAGCACGTCGCCCACGTCGCCGCTGTGATCGCCGAGTTCGAGGCCGAGCTCCTCCACCTTGCTGAGCAGGTTCCCGCGTCCGGACAGCTCACTCACCACGACGCGCATCTGGTTACCGACGAGCGCCGGCTCGATGTGCTGATAGGAGCTCTCGTTGCGCCGCATCGCCGCGACGTGAATGCCGCCTTTGTGGGCGAACGCGCTCCGCCCGACGTAGGCCATCTGCTCGTCGGGTGGCCTGTTCACCACCTCCGCGACGTACCGCGAAAGCTCCGAGAGCTGCTCGAGGTGGCCCGAGGGCACGCAGCGCGCACCGAGCTTGAGCTCGAGGTTCGGGACCGCGGCGCACAAGTTGGCGTTGCCGCAGCGCTCCCCGTATCCGTTGATGGTGCCCTGCACGTGGCGCGCGCCGGCGCGCACGGCCGCCAGCGAATTGGCGACGGCGCTCTCGCTGTCGTTGTGGCAGTGAATCCCCACCGCCACGTCGATGTCCCGCACGACGTCCCCCACGATCGTCTCAACGTCCCAGGGCATCGTCCCGCCGTTCGTGTCGCACAGGACCACCACCTCCGCGCCGCCGCGCGCCGCCGCGCGCAGCGTCTCGAGGGCATAGGCGGGATCGTCGGCGTAGCCGTCGAAGAAGTGCTCGGCGTCGTAGATGACCTCGCGACCGTGCGCCCGCAAAAACGCCACGCTCTCCTCGATCATGGCCAGATTTTCGTCTCGGCTCACCCGGAGCACTTCGCTTACGTGAAGCGCCCAGGTCTTCCCCACGAGCGTCGAGACCGGCGCGCCCACGTCCACGAGCGCCGCCAAGTTGGGATCGTCCTCCGGGGCGCAGCCCTTGCGCCGCGTCGACCCGAACGCCGCGATCTTCGCGAACGTCCAGTCGATGTCGCGCGCCTGCTCGAAGAACGCCACGTCCTTGGGGTTCGAGCCCGGCCAACCGCCCTCGATGTAGGCGACCCCGAACGCGTCGAGCCGGCGCGCGATTCGGATCTTGTCGTCCGAGGAGATCGAGATTCCCTCGGACTGGGTGCCGTCGCGAAGGGTCGTGTCGTAGATGTCCACGGCGGCGGGGGGACCGCCTGCGTGTGAGCCCGTCATGATGACTTCGCTCCGCTTTTGCCTCGCTCCGCCTCGTGGCGGGCGATCGCTTCTTCGAAGGAGAGCAGGTAACCGAGCTGGTCCATGCCGCTCAGCAGGCACTTTTTCGCGAACGGGTCCACGGGGAACCGGGCGGTGTCGCCGTCCGGAAGGGTGAGGGACTGAGACTCGAGATCCACGCCGACCCGCGCGCCGGGATCCGCGAGGACCGCGTCGCGAAGCCGCGCGTAGGTCGGCTCGTCCACGGCGATCGGAAGCAGGCCGTTTTTGAGCGCGTTGTTGCGGAAAATATCGGCGAACGACACCGCGACCACCGCGCGGAGCCCCCAGTCCATGAGCGCCCACGGGGCGTGCTCGCGCGACGATCCACAGCCGAAATTGTCGCGCGCGAGAAGGACCTGCGCGCCCTGCACGGCGGGGTCGTTCAGCACGAAGTCGGATTTCGGATTCCCGGCCTCGTCGTAGCGCCAGTCGGCAAAGAGGCGCCGGCCGAGGCCGGCCTTGTCCGTAACCTTCAAGAACCTGGCCGGGATGATCTGATCGGTGTCCACGTCGTCCGCGCACAGCGGCACCACCGTGGATGAAAACGGACTGAACGGCTCCATACTGCGTCTCCTCGGCCGCTTCGCCTACCCGGCCAGCGTCCTCACGTCAGCGACTCGTCCGGACACCGCCGAGGCCGCCGCCGTGAGCGGCGACGCGAGGAAGGTGCGCCCTCCCTTACCCTGGCGTCCCTCGAAGTTGCGGTTGCTCGTGCTCACGGCGTATTGCCCCGGGGAGAGCTCGTCCCCGTTCATGGCGATGCACATCGAGCAGCCCGACTCGCGCCACTCGGCGCCCGCCGCGGCGAAGATCCGATCGAGCCCCTCGGCCTCTGCCTGGCGCTTGACCTCCTGGGAGCCGGGCACGACGAGGGCGCGAACCCCCGGCGCAACCTTCCGTCCCTCGAGGATCCCGGCCGCTTCGCGCAGGTCTTGAATGCGGGAATTGGTGCACGACCCGATGAACACGACGTCGATGTCCCTGCCCAAAAGGGGCTTGCCCGGGGCGAGCTCCATGTACTCGAGCGCCTTTTTGAGCGAGGCCCGAGCGCTGGCGTCACCGGCGGCGTCGGGATCCGGCACCGGGGCGGAGATCGGAATACCCATGCCGGGGTTCGTGCCGAACGTGATCATGGGCTCGAGCGAGCTCACATCGACGGTCACCTCGCTGTCGAACGCCGCGCCGTCATCGGTGGGGAGCGCCCTCCAGTCGGCGAGGGCCGCCTCCCAGGCCTCGCCCTGGGGGGCGAACTCGCGGCCCGCGATGTACTCGAACGTGGTGTCATCGGGCGCCATGACCCCGGCCCGCGCGCCGGCCTCGATCGACATGTTGCAGATCGTCATCCGCCCCTCCATGCCGAGGGACCGAATCGCCTCACCCGTGTACTCGAACACGTGCCCGGTGCCGCCGCCCGTGCCGATCTTGGCGATGAGAGCCAGGATCATATCCTTGGCCGCGACGCCGGGAGCCGGCCGCCCTTCGAAGTTTACCCGGTAGGTTTTCGGCTTGCTCTGGAGCAGGCACTGGGTCGCCAGCACGTGCTCCACCTCGCTGGTTCCGATGCCGAATGCGAGCGCGCCGAACGCCCCGTGTGTCGAGGTGTGGCTGTCACCGCACACGATCGTCATCCCGGGCTGCGTGAGCCCGAGCTCGGGGCCGATGACGTGAACGATCCCCTGCTGCTCGCCGCCGAGCTCGTACAGGCGGATGCCGTGCTCGCGGCAGTTTTCCGCCAGCGTGTCGAGCTGCGCGCGCGCGGCGCCGTCTACGACCTTCAGCCCACCCGGGATGGTCGGGGTGGAGTGATCCATCGTGGCGATCGTGCGGTCGGGCCGGCGCACGCCGAGCCCGCGAGCCTTGAGGCCCGAGAACGCCTGGGGCGAGGTCACCTCGTGAATGAGGTGCAAATCGATGTAGAGCACCGCCGGGCACTCGGGCTCCTGCGCGACGAGGTGGCGGTCCCAAACTTTATCGACGAGGGTCTTTGTCATCGAGCTCTCGATCTCGTCGGCGCGCGCCGCGCCGACCTTGGAGGGATCAGTGCCGCACGGCCGCGGCCTCCGTGGGTTGCCGGTGACGTACTGCGTCCTCGGCGGCGAGCAAGCGGTTTAACGCGGCCAGGTAGGCCTTGACGCTCGCGACCACGATGTCGACGTCTGCGCCATGACCGCCGAAGGTCCTCTGGCCGCCCCCTTCGTGCTGGGGGTTTAGCGTGAGCGCCGCGCCGGTGCCCTGCACGCGGACCGTCACCTGTCCGAGCGCGTCGATGCCCTCGGTGACCGCCTGGACCGCGAACTCGAGCAGGCGGCTGTCGGCGCGAACGATGTCGTCCACCGCCTTGAACGCGGCGTCGACGGGGCCCTCGCCGACGGCGGCCCGCGTCTGGCTCTCGCCGTTCGGATCGGTGAGCTTCACCGTCGCCGTGGCCATGCCCAGCGTCCCGCACGCGACCTGAACGCTCTCGAGCGCGTAGACCTCGCGGGGCTGGTAGAGCTCGTCGGCGACGAGCGCCTCCAAGTCGGCATCGGTGATCGTCTTTTTCTTGTCGGCGAGCTTCTTGAAGCGCTCGAACGCCTGGCCGAGCTCCTCCTCGGACAGATCGTAGCCGAGCGCCGACAGGCGCGCCTTCACCGCGTGGCGCCCCGAGTGCTTGCCGAGCACGAGGCGCGTTTGATGGGCGCCCACGCTCTCGGGACGCATGATCTCGTAGGTCTCTTGATTCTTGAGAAGACCGTCTTGGTGGATGCCGGCCTCGTGCGAAAACGCGTTGGCGCCCACCACCGCCTTGTTCGGCTGCACGAACATGCCCGTGCAGCTCGACACGAGGCGACTCGCTCGGGTGATCTGGGTGGAATCGAGGCCCGTCTCAAGCCCGAGCGCGGCGCGCCGCGTCGCGAGGATCATGACGATCTCCTCGAGCGCGGTGTTCCCGGCCCGCTCGCCGATGCCGTTGACCGCGACCTCCACCTGGCGGGCGCCGTTTTGGATCCCGGCCAGCGAGTTCGCCGTGGCCAGCCCCAGATCGTTATGGCAGTGCACCGAGATCACGGCCTTGTCGACCCCGGGGACGTTATCCCGGATGCCGGCGATGAGCCGCCCGAACTCCTCGGGCACGGTATAGCCCACGGTGTCGGGGATGTTCAGCGTACGCGCGCCGGCCTCGATGGCCGTGGCCAGGACCCGATAGAGAAACTCGGGATCGGAGCGCCCGGCGTCCTCCGGCGAAAACTCCACGTCGTCGCACAGGCTCGCGGCGTGCGCGACCATGTCTCCGACCCTCGCGATCACATCCTCTCTCGAGAGCCTGAGCTTGTGCTCGAGGTGGATGTCCGACGTGGCGAGGAAGGTGTGGATACGCGGGCTCGCCGCCGGCTTGATCGCCTCCCACGCCTTTTCGATGTCCCCCTTGTGAGCCCGGGCCAGTCCGCAGATCGAGGGGGGCTTCCCAGACGGCGTGGCGTCCTCGCCGGCGCCCTGGCCGACGTCCTCGGCGATGCGCCTCACGGCGCTCAAGTCGTCGGGGGAAGCAGCTGGAAATCCGGCCTCGATGACATCGACGCCGAGGCGGGCGAGCACCCGGGCGACCTCGAGCTTCTCCGCCGAGGCCATGGTGGCTCCCGGGGACTGCTCGCCGTCGCGGAGCGTCGTGTCGAAGATCCGTACGTAGCTACCAGATTGCGCGCTCATCGTGCCCTCGGCTCGTCTCAATCGCCCGGCTTGACCGTCTTGGCGTCCAAAAAGGGCATCATCTCCCGGAGCTTCGCACCCACCTGCTCGATTTGGAGCTCCTGCTCCTCGCGGCGCCGTTTCGCAAACCAGGGCCTTCCGGCGTCGTTTTCGTCGATCCAGGACTTGGCGTAGGTCCCGTCCCGGATCTCCGCGAGCATCTTTTTCATCTCCTCGCGGGTCTCGCTCGTCACCACGCGCGGACCACCGGTGTAGTCGCCGTGCTCGGCGGTCTCGCTCACCGAGTACCGCATGTAGTTGAGTCCACCCTGGTAGATGAGATCGACGATGAGCTTGAGCTCGTGAAGGCACTCGAAGTACGCAATCTCCGGCTGGTATCCCGCCTCCACCAGCGTATCGAAGCCCGCCTTGATGAGGTGGCTCACGCCGCCGCACAAAACGGCCTGCTCGCCGAACAGGTCGGTCTCGGTCTCCTCCGCGAAGCTCGTCTCGATCACGCCGGCGCGCGTCACGCCGATTCCCTTGGCGTACGAAAGCGCCAGCGTGTGCGCCTCGCCCGTGGCGTCTTGGTGGACGGCGAGCAGCCCCGGCGTCCCCTGCCCCTCGCGGAACACCTCGCGCACCCGATGCCCAGGCGCCTTGGGCGCGATCATCGTGACATCGACTTCGGCGGGCGGCTTGATCGTCTCGTAGCGCACGTTGAAACCGTGGCTGAACATGAGCATCTTGCCCGCAGACAGCGCCGGCTCGATTGATTCCTTGTAGAGCGCGGGCTGAGCCGTGTCGGGGGCGAGGATCATCACGACGTCAGCCTCGCGCGTCGCCTCCGCGACCGACTTGACCGCGAGCCCGTCGCCCTCGGCCTTCCCGCGGCTCTTCGAGCCCTCGTGCAGACCGACTCGAACGTCGACGCCGCTCTCGGCGAGATTCAGCGCGTGCGCGTGGCCCTGGGATCCGTACCCGATGATCGCGACCTTCTTGGCCCGAATGCGTTCGAGGTCCGCGTCCTTGTCGTAATATATCGTAGTCATGACCTATTCCTCCGCGTTCAAGCGGCGCTTTCGGGGAATCGAGCCGCGATGAAATCCGGCCGATCGGCGACCTCCTCGGCGCTGCGCGTCATCGCCACGGCGCCGGTTCGCACGAGCTCGAGGATCCCATAGGGCTCGAGGACCTCGATGAGGCCCTGAATCTTGTCTTCCGTGCCGGTGATCTCGACGATGAGCGCCTCGGGGCCGATGTCCACCACCCGCGCCCGGAACACGTCGGTGACCTGGAGCACCTGGGCGCGCACCTCGGCGGTCGCCTTGACCTTGATGAGCGCCAGATCGCGGACCACCGCCGGCTTGTAGGTGAGGTTCTCCACGTGGAGCACGTTGACGAGCTTGTAGAGGTTCGCTTCCATCAGCCGCGCGGTCGTGTCGTCCCCCTCGATGACGATCGTCATCCGCGAAACGCCCGGCTGGTCGGTGCGCCCCACGGTCAGCGACTCGATGTTGTAGGAGCGGCGCCGGAAGAGCGAGGCTACGCGGTCGAGCACGCCAGGCCTGTCTTCGGCGTGGACGACGAACACGTGGCGCCGGCGCAGCGGATCGTGGCCGTTCATCGCGGCGCGCGAGGGAGCAGTAGATGTCGACATAGCGGATCTCAGTCGTCGGCCGTTTCGTAGATGGGATTGCTCTGGGGACGGCGTATCATCTTGTCGAGGTCGTTTCCGCTCGGGACCATCGGATACACGCTGTCCTCCTGCTCCACGCGGTAGTCGATCACCACCGTGCCCTCGTGGTTCCGGGCGGCCTCGAACGACTCCTCGACATCGGCGCGGCTCTCGACCCGGAGGCCGCGGAGCCCGTGCGCCTCTGCGAGCTTGACGAAATCTGGGCTGTGGATGGGTGTCGCCGAGTACCGCCGATCGTAGAAGAACTCCTGCCACTGCCTCACCATGCCCAGGTAACCGTTGTTGATGATGGCGATGTTGATGTTCAGGTTCTCCTGGGCGCAGGTCGACAGCTCGGCGGCGGTCATCTGAAAGCCGCCGTCGCCGGCGATCACCCAAACCTCGGCGTCTTTTCGCGCGAACTTCGCTCCCATCGCCGCCGGCAGCGCAAAACCCATCGTACCGAGCCCGCCCGAGGTGATGAGCGTGCGGGGCGACTCGTGCTTGTAGTACTGCGCCGCCCACATTTGGTGCTGTCCTACGTCGGTGGCGACGACGGCCTGGCCTCCGGTGGCGCGGCACACGTCGTTGATGACGTGCGCCGTGTATAGGTGGCCATCGTCGGGGAGCTTTTGAATGTCCCGGACCGCGGAGTCGCCTTTAAGGCCGTCGATGTAGCGGAGCCAGTCGGTCCGCTCGCTCTTGGCGAGGAGCGGCAGCAGCGTCTCGAGGGTGGCCCGCAGATCGCCGACGAGCCCAACGTCTACCCGCACGTTCTTGTTGAGCTCAGCGGGGTCGATCTCGCAATGGATCTTTTTCGCGGTGGGCGCGTAGGTGCTGAGGTTCCCCGTGACCCGATCGTCGAAACGCATGCCGAGCGCGATCAGGAGATCCGCGCGCTGGATCGCCGTATTCACCCAGGCCTCACCGTGCATGCCCATCATGCCGAGACACAGCGGGTGGCGCGGCGGAAACCCGCCCAAGCCGAGCAGCGTGAGCGAGGTCGGGACCGAGGCCTTCTCCGCGAGCTCGACCACCTGCGACGTCGCAGCCGACATGATGACGCCGTGGCCGGCGAGGATGAGGGGCCGCTCGGCGGCGTTGATCAGGTCGGCCGCGCGCCGAAACTCCTCGGAGACGGGCCGCAAATCTGGCCGATAGCCGGGAAGCGAGACCGGCTCATCACTCCACTCGAACTCGGCTTGTCCCGTTTGCGCGTCCTTCGTGATGTCGACGAGGACCGGGCCCGGCCGCCCCGAGCGCGCGATGTAAAACGCCTCGCGGAGCGTCGGGACGATGTCCTCGGTGCGCGTGACGAGGTAGTTGTGCTTGGTGACGGGCAGGGTGACGCCCGTGACGTCGGTCTCTTGAAACGCGTCTTTCCCGATCAAGGGCGTCGCGACCTGCCCCGTGATCGCCACGACCGGCGAGGAGTCCATGTGCGCGTTCGCGAGGCCGGTTACGAGATTCGTCGCGCCCGGTCCGGATGTGGCCACACAAACACCTACGTTCCCGGATGCGCGCGCATAGCCATCGGCCATATGGGCCGCGCCCTGCTCGTGACGAACGAGTACGTGGTGGATCGGGTAATCGAGCAGCGCATCGTAGGCGGGCAAGATGGCTCCGCCCGGGTAGCCGAAAATCGTATCCACACCCTCGCGTGAAACGACTTCCCAAATGATCTGCGCACCGCTGAGTTTCATCGCTTTCGACTTCCTGCCGCGGGACGATCTCGCCCGCGCTCGAGCCTGGGACACTCCCGCAGCTGGGGCGTCCGATTATGTATCCTACCCTACATCGGCTGAAGTTTTCCGACAATTGCCGATTTCGTCGCGAGTCCCGCATCTTAGTTTGATAACGCGTCGTGTCAACAGGCGGCTGAGGCCCGCGCATGTCGCACTATAGTGCACACAAGCGGCGCACTATAGATCGGGTTGGTCACAGTGCATGAATGCCGCTCACAGCGCGCGAAGGCGACACGAAAACTTGTGGCCCGCCAGCGCGCGATCCTATGCTCGGTCGACATGTCCCGCCCCGCAACCCCCCGCCGCCGCCTCGCCCGAGGCACCCCCGTGCCGGGTTACGAAGGCACCGAGCTCACCGATCCGCACGAAGGCCCCACGCCGGTGATGGATTCACCGGTTGCGCGGCCGGCGGTGGAGGTCGACCTACACGCCGCCAGCGCGGTCGCCCGAAAGCGCCGCGGCGCGCTCTCCAGTAAGGCGTAAGCTCCGCGGGCTTTGCGCCCGCTCGGGTTTACACTGCCGTTATGGCCAGCTACCGAAGCGGACGCATCGACATCCGAAAGGGCGACATCACGCAGCTAGACGTGGACGCCATCGTCAACGCCGCCAACCAGAGCCTGCTTGGCGGCGGCGGCGTGGACGGCGCGATTCACCGAGCGGCGGGGCCAAAGCTCCTCGAGGCCTGCCGCGAGCTCGGCGGCGCGGAGACCGGCGAAGCCAAAATCACGGACGGTTTCGACCTCAAGGCGCGTCACGTCGTCCACGCGGTCGGGCCGCGCTGGCGTGGCGGCGACCGCGGCGAGCGCGAGCTTTTGGAGGCCGCCTATCACAACAGCCTCCGCCTCGCCCGGGACCATGCGCTCGGCTCGGTCGCGTTCCCGAGCATCTCGACCGGTGCTTACGGCTTCCCCATCGACGAGGCCGCAGAGATCGCGCTTCGTACGATCGACGCGTTCGTCGCGAACCATGACGATCCCGAAACGGTGATCCTCTGCGCCTTCTCCGAGGCCGACCGCGAGGTCTACGACGCCACGGCAGCCAGAATTTTGTCCTGACTGTTAGTCCCAAAAATGGGCTCTACGCGCGAAGCCACTCGCGAAGGCGCTTTTCGCGCTCGTCGTCCACATCGACCCCGAGCCGCGCGCCGCCGTCCGGCCCGTGATAGTCAGATCCCGCCGTGGCGACCAGGCCTTCGCGATCGGCCAGCTCGAGCCAGCGGGCCCGCGCGGCCGCGCCATAGCTCGCGTACAGGGCCTCGATCCCGGTGAGCCCTGCTCCCTTGTACCGGCGCACGACGGGCAGCGCGCTCTCCCCGATCTGGTGAGGGTGCGCGAGCGCAGCCCGACCGCCCGCGGCGTGCGCGAACTCGAGCGCCTCGCCGATCGACATGCCCCACCCGGGCTCGTCCACCGAAAGCCCGTCACGGAGGTAGCGCCGGAACGCCTCACGGACGCTCGAGGCAGCCCCACCCGCGACGAGCGCGCGGGCCAGGTCCGGCCTGCCCACGGGGCGGTCCCCGCGTTCGGCCAAAATCGCGTCGACGTCGACCGACACCCCGCGCCGGGCTAGCCGCTCGGCCATCGCGCGAAACCGACGCCGCCGACCCGATCGGATGCGGGCGAGCGCCTCCTCGAGGCGCGACCAACGCTCGCTCTTCTCTGCGTCGTAAACGAGGACGTGGACGGTGCGTCCTTCCTCTCGGCAGCTCACCTCGACGGCGCGTACGGCGTCGCCCCGCACGGCGCGCACCGCGTCATCGCCCGCGCAGGTGTCGTGATCCGACAGCGCAAACAGGGTCACGCCGCGGCGCAGCGCGCGAGTGGCCACGAGCGCCGGCGGATCGGCGCCGTCCGAGCAGGTGGAATGGCAATGCAGATCGACGCGCACCGTCATCGCGAGGGGCCCAGGCGAGTCGCCGTTCGCTTCTCGGTGAGGGTAGCAGGTCTGATATGCTCGGGCTCCGAATGGCCGGTGGGCAAAAACCGACGCGCGCTTCGCTGGGCCAGGCGCGCGAGCTCACGATTTCGGCGCTCTCCGAGCGCTTCGCCGATGGCGACATCGATCTCGACGAGTTCGAAGATCGCCTCGATCGCGCGCACGCCGCCAGCGGCGTCGACGAGCTCGAATCGCTCGTCGGCGATCTCGCACCGTTTGAAGCGGCTACGGCGCCCACCGCGCGCGCCGCGCCGGATGCGGCGCTCGCCGCGCGCCCCGAGCGAAAGACCGTGGTCTCGATTCTCAGCGAGCGCAGGCGAGACGGCGCCTGGCGCGCCCCGGAATACCTGCGCGTCATGACGATCCTCGGCAACACGACGATCGACTTTCGAGACGTCGCCCTGCCCGCCGGCGTGACCGAGCTCCGCATCGCGTCCGTGCTCGGCCGCGTGGAGCTCATCGTCCCGCCGGGGCTCGCCGTCGAGTGCGAAGGAACCGCCATCCTCGGCCAAGTCGAGGAGCTCCACCGCGCGCCCCCCGCCCCCGATCCCGAGCGCCCGCTGCTTCGCGTCTCGGGCACCTTCATGCTCGGCCAGCTCGAGGTGACGACGCGGCTGCCGGGCGAGACGCGCCGCGCCGCCCGCCGCCGCCAACGAGCCGAAGAAGGCGACCGCCGCATCGCCGCGCGCAAGCGACGCCAGCTCCGCGATCCGACCTGAGCGGGCGATTCGCGTCCCGTGCCCGCGCCCACCGAGGGCTCCCCCGCCGAGTCAGCGTCGCCAGGTCGTCGTGCGACCGACTCGCCGAAAAAACCGGAGGGCCGGCCCGCGCCATTCGGTGCGCCTGGCCCAGCAAACTATGATCTCACGCACATCCGAACCACTCTCTCCATTGTTTTGCACCTGCGTCGATTGCACATCGTGTCGCGAACGTTCAGTATTTTGTTAACAGCCTGAACGACGGACACCCCGGACGGCTGGACAACACATGGAGGAGGCGGAGCGAAGCTTCATCGAGGGGATGGGCCTTCTGAGCGAGGAGGACGGCCTCCCGCGCACGGCGGGCCATATTTATGGCCTCCTCATCCTACGGGAAGGATCGCTCAGCCTCGAGGAGATCGCGAGCGAGCTCGCCGTGAGCAAGGCTTCCGTGAGCACCAATGCGCGCCTCCTCGCGCGCATGGGCGTCATCGAGCGCACGAGCCGGCCGGGAGATCGCCGCGACTTTTACCGCACCACGGCAGACGCCCCCGAGCGCGAGCTCGACCACGTGGTACAGCGACTACAGCGCATGCGCGAGCTCCTCATCGACACGATTCGCACGCTGACCGCCGACAAGCGCGTGCAGCACCATCGGCTCGCGAGCATGCGCGACTGGCACACCTTCCTCCTTGACGAGATCGACGCCCTCGCCGCCAGATGGCAAGGACTGCGCGGGCATGCCTCGCGCGGATCCGACCGCGAAGCCGACCACGACGACTGATGACGCGAACACCGAGATACGCGGCCGCGATCACCCTCTCGGGGGCTATCGCCCTCGGCGCGCCGCCGCCCGCCTTGGCCGGAGCGGACGAGGATCCTGACGCCGCCCCGCTCCAGCTCACGCTGACCGAGGCCGAAACCCGAGCCCTCGAGCAGAGCGAACAGGTCAGGATTGCCCGCGAGGATGTGTTCCAGGCTGAATCGCAGATCACGCAGGCCCGCGCAGGCGCCTTTCCCGAGCTCACGGGCAGCATCCGTTACGATCGCACCCTCCGCTCGGTGTTCGACATCGACGGCGACGGCGACGACCCCGGGATCCCGGGGCTCGACCCGGATGAGCTCATCGGCGATTTGCCCTTCGGTCAGGAAAACGCCTGGAACCTATCGCTTCAGCTGAATCAGCCCATCTACACGGGCGGCCGCCTCACCACCGGGCTCGAGCTCGCCGAGCACGTGCGCGACGCGACCCATCACGGGCTCGACGAGACTGAGTTCGAGACGCTCCGCGACGTACGCCAGGCCTACCTCCAATCGCTTTACACGGCCGCGCTCGTCGACATCGCCGAGGAGGCCCTCGAGATCGCCGACGAGCAGCTGGAGCTCGTGGAAACCCTACGAGCGCGCGGCGCAGCGACGGAGCTCGATGTGCTCCAAGCCCGAGTCGAGCGCGACAACCTCCACCCCGACCTCGTGCAGGCGGAAAACGCCGAGAAGCTCGCGGAGCTCGAGCTCAGGCGCCTGCTCAACGTTCCCCTGGATCGACCGATCGAGCTCGCGGATCGGCCCGGCGAGCGGGACATCGAAGCCGACGTTGCGCGCGGGCGCGTCATCGAAGCGGCGCTCGACCGGCCCGCCGCCCAGGCCGCGCGCGAGAGCGTGCGCATCCAAGAGCGCAACATCGAGCTCGCGAGGGCGCAGCGCATGCCCACGGTGTCGGCCTTCGCGAACTTCTCGTGGCAAACCTTCCCCGACAACATCTTCCCGACGAGCCTGCCCTACGCCGACGAGTGGCGCGAGGACTGGATCGTCGGGGTCCAAGTCAATATCCCCATCTTCGAGGGGTTTCGCGTCACCGCCGAGATCGACGAGGCGCAATCCGAACAGCGCGTCGCGATGCTCGAAGAGCGGCAGCTCCGAGAGGCCATCACGATGGAGGCCGAGGCGACGCTCGCGGACCTCGAGGCGGCCCAGGCGCGGATCGAAGCCCGGCGCGGCACCGCCGAGGAGGCCGAGCGCGCGCTCGAGCTCGCCGAGCTTCGCTTCGAGCAGGGAATGGCGCAGCTCATCGAGCTGTCGAACGCGCGACTCATGCTGAGCCGGGCCCTCGTGAACGAAGCGGAGGCGCAGATCGAATACCTCTCGGCGCTCGCCGCGCTGGAGTACGTCACGGGCGGTGAGCTCGACCTCTTCGCAGAGCGATGATCAGGTGACCCTCATGCCTCGCCTCATGCCTCAATCGATCAGCCCAAAGCTCGGCGTCCAGCTCGCGGAGGTGACGACGTGAAGGGCGGACGCCGAATCGGTCTGCTTCTCACCGTCCTGGTCCTCGCCGCCGCGCTGGTGGGCGCCATCGTGGTCCGGGCCATCCAGGCGAGCGAGCCCGCCGAGCCCGAGCTGACGGTCGACGAGCTCCGCGCCGAACGAGGCGCGCCGGTGGTCCTGGCCCCAGCGCGCGCGGGGGAGCTCGAGGCGTGGCGATCGTTCCACGGTACGGTGTCCGGGGCGCGCGAGGGCGTCGTGAGGGCGCGCACCGACAATACGATCTCGCGCGTGTTCGTCGAGGTCGGCGACGAGGTGCGGGAAAACGAGCCCCTCGTACAGTTTACCGGGGAGGGGATCCAAGCCCAGCACCGGCAGGCTCAAACCTCGTTTCAGCACGCCGAGCGGCAAAAGCAGCGGCTCGAGGCCCTGCACGAAGAGGGGGCAATCACCGATCAGGAGTGGGAAGAGGCGGTCACGCAATACGAGATCGCCCGAGATGACCTCGCGAGCGCGCGCGAAGCGCTTCGGCTTCAAAGTCCGCTAACGGGCACGGTCACCGAGGTTCCCGCAAGGGCCGGCATGGTCCCCAGCCCGGGTGATCCGCTCGTCCGCGTCGCGGACTTGTCGGCGCTCACCATCACGCTCCGCGTCGGCGCCAGCGCGGCGCGACAAATCGAGACGGGACAGCCCGCCCGAGCCGTCGAGGCAGACGCGCGCGGGCGCGTGAGCCGCGTCGCGCTGCAAGCGGATCCGCAAACCCGCCTCGTGGAGGTCGAGCTGTCGTTTTCCACGGACGCCCCGCTCGTGCCGGGCACGCTCGAGGAAGTGGAGGTCCGGACCGACGCGCGCGCGGACGTGCTTCGCGTGCCTCCCGCGGCGGTCGACGACGATCACGTCTGGGTCGTAGGCGAAGACGACCGGGCGCGTCGAAAGGAAGTCACCACCGGCCTCGAGACTCCAGACGCCGTGGAGATCGAGGAGGGTTTAGCCGAGGGCGAGCGCGTCGTCATCCAAGGCACGGCCGCCCTCGAGGACGGGATGCCGGTTCGGGTGGTCGACATCGTGAACGAGGCCGTCTAAGCCATGTTCCGCTTCTTCCCGCGCCTCGCCGTCGAGCGCCCCGTGCTCACGACCATGCTCGTGGCCGTGTTCGCCGTGCTGGGCGCGTTCGCCCTCGCGCAGCTCCGCCTCGAGCTGTTCCCGGATGTGGAATTTCCGGTGGTGACCGTGACCACCGCCTACCCGGGCGCGGGGCCGGCCGAGGTCGAAACGGAGATCACCGAGCCCGTGGAGGAAGCGCTCGCGGGCATCGCGAACGTCGACGAGATGACCTCGTTTTCCCAAGACAACCTGTCGATGGTCATCATCATCTTCGACGTCGAGGTATCTCCCGAGCGAGCGGCCAACGAGGTGCGAGACGAGATCGAGGGCGTCCGGCCCCAGCTCCCCGACGGCGCCGAGCCCCCTACCGTCCAGCGCTTCGACGTAGACGCGTTTCCGATCATGTCACTCGCGCTGTCTGGTCCGGCGGGGGTCGACGCGCTTTACGAGCTCGCAGACGACACGATCCGCGACCGGCTCTCGCGCGTGGACGGCGTCGCGCAAGTCGACATCGTCGGCGGTCGCGAGCGCGAGATCGGCATCTTCGTCCACCCCGACCGGCTCACCGCGCACGGGCTCGCGCTGGCCGACGTCGTCGAGCTCCTGCAGTCGGAGAACGTGAGCATCCCCGGCGGGCGGCTGCGCACGCGCGGTGAGGCGATTCCGCTTCGGGTGGTCGGCGAGTACGACAGCCTCGCCGAGATCCGCAGCATGCGGATACCCGCCGGGGCCGGAAACAGCATCCCCCTTAGCGACATCGCCGTCGTGCGCGACGGGTTCGAGGAGCTCGATCAGGTCGCGCGCAAAAGCGCCGAGCCCGCGGTGAGCATCAGCATCCAGCAGGCGAGCGGCGCGAATACCGTGGACACTGCGGCCGGGGTGCGGGCGGAGCTCGACGCCATCCGCGCGGAGGTCCTCCCGCCGAACACGGAAGTGAACATCGTCCGCGATGAGAGCGAGTTCGTCGAGGCGTCGGTCAACGACGTGCTCGGCAACATCCTCATCGGGATCCTCCTAACGGCCGCGGTCCTGTTTTTCTTCCTCCACTCGTGGCGCAGCACCATCATCGCGGCGCTGGCCATGCCGACGACCATCGTGTGTTCGTTCTTCCTCATGGATTTCATGGGTTTCAGCCTCAACGTCATGACGCTCATGGCGCTCGGCATCACCGTGGGAATCCTCGTGACGAACACCATCGTCGTGATCGAGAGTATTTCGCGTCACCTCGAAGGAGGCGAAGATCCGCGCAGCGCCGCCCAAAACGGCGCGTCCTCGGTCGGCATCGCCGTCGCCGCCTCCACCCTCACCAACGTCGTGGTGTTCGCCCCCATCGCCTTCATGGAAGGCATCATGGGGCAGTTCTTTTATGCCTTCGGGCTCACGGTCGTGTTCGCGACCCTGTTTTCCATCTTCATCTCGTTTACGCTCGCGCCGCTCATCGCCGCTCGGCTCCTCCGGTCTCGAAAGGCCGCCGAGCAGTCGAAAAACCCCCTCCTCGATCCGCTCTGGAGGCGCTGGGACACCGCCTACGACGGCCTCGAAGACAGGTATCGGCGCGGCTTGTCGTGGACGCTCGCCAGGCCGCGAAACGGCTGGATCGTCCTCGGCTCGCTCCTGTCCGTCGCCCTCGCCCTGTTCGTCGTCTCCGCCAGCTTCATCACCGGCGACTTCATTCCGGAAGGCGACGAGGGCGCCGCCCAGGTTCGGATGGAGCTCCCCGCGGCGACGTCGATCGAGGAGACGGCGCGCGTCTCGACGCAGGCCGAGCGCCGCATCCTCGAGCTCGAAG
The DNA here is from genome assembly GCA_007133195.1 of Nannocystineae bacterium. Taxonomy (GTDB): domain Bacteria; phylum Myxococcota_A; class Polyangia; order Haliangiales; family Haliangiaceae; genus SLNH01. The sequence goes on from SLNH01000354.1 coordinate 17,438, forward strand.
GCGTGACCTCCACCCTCACCACCATCGCCGGCGGCGCCGAGATTTTCGCAGCCGGCGGCGGCGAGAACGAAGCCGAAATCCTGGTCACGCTCCACGGCGACGCCGATACCACGGCCGTGGTGCGCGCGATCCGCGGCATCATGGCCGACATCCCCGACGTGCGCGCGATCGTGACGCCCACCGACCCGGCGGCGGTGGGCCCCGGCGACGAGGCGCCGATCCAGCTCGACATCGTGGGCCCGGACTACGATGTGCTCGGCGAGGTGTCCCTCATAGCGGAGGAAGCGCTGGCGCGCCGTCCGGAGCTGTCCGACGTAGACAACACGCTCCCCGACCCGCGGACGGAGCTCGTATTTCGGCCCGACCGCGGGACCCTCGGCGACTACGGGATCACCGCCGCCGAGCTCGGCGGTGTGGTACAGGCCGCCGTCGACGGCGCCGACGCGGGGGTCTATCGCGGCGAGGTCGGTGAGGAGATCGACATCCGCGTCTCTCTCGTGGAGGGCGCCCGCGAACGACCCGAGCAGCTCGACAACCTCGAGGTGCGCACCCCCCGCGCGGTGGTGCCGATGTCGTCGCTCGGCGCTTGGATCGACGACCTCGCCCCGACGTCGATCGATCGCGTCGATCGACAGCGCGCGATCCGCATCAACGTCGATCTCGGGGAGGCGGATCTGCTGAGCGCCGTCGAGGCGATCGAGGAGACGATGGCTGAGATCGACCTCCCGGAGGGCGTGAGGTGGAACATCGGCGGCGAGTTCGAGCTGTTCGAGGACGCGCTCGTGGCCATGCTCATGGCCCTCGCGCTCGCGGTGATCCTCACCTACATGGTGCTGGCGATGATCCTCGAGTCGTTCATCCACCCCTTCACCATCATGCTCACCCTCCCGCTGGGCGCCGTGGGCGCGCTCTTGGGACTGTTCCTCACGGGTCAGTCCATGAACTTGTTCAGCATGATGGCCATCATCATGCTGGTCGGCATCGTGGTGAATAACGCGATCCTCATCCTCGACTACGCGGCGCAGCTCCGCCGCCAGGGCCGCACCGTCACAGAGGCGCTCGTGGAGGCCGCCCCGATCCGCCTGCGGCCCATCGTGATGAGCAACGTCGCGATCGCCGTGGCGCTGCTCCCGCAGGCGCTCGCCACGGGCGAGGGCGCCGCGTTCCGCGTGCCGATGGCGGTGGTCACCATCGGCGGCGTGCTCGTCGCCGCGGTGTTTACGCTGTTCTTGATCCCCGTGATCTACACCAAGCTCGACCGGGCAGCGCGCAACAAGCCCGAGCGGGCAGCCGGCGAGGAGGGGGAGGACGCCTAGCACGGGTGCTAGGGGCGTCGACGGCTCATCGCCATGCATCTCGTTGAGGACACGTTCGCCGGGAGGAGGGCATGAAGGGACACTTCGCGACGCTTTGGACGCACGCGCGCGACCGCGCGCTCCGGCCACCGAGTCCACCGGGCGTAACGTGGAGCGGCCAAGTTCCGGATCCCAGGCTCGGCACGGTCGCCCTGTCCGGGGTGCTCGGCCCATCCCCCAACGCGGACACGCTCGCGGTCATCATCCACGGGCTGGGGGGCAGCGCCGAGAGCAACTATTGCCGGCGCGCCGCCGCAGCCGCGCGTCGCATCGGCATGGCATCGCTGCGGGTCTCGCTCCGCGGCGCCGACGGTAGCGGCGAAGGTCTGTACCACGCCGGGCTCACGCATGATCTCGAGGCCGCGATCGCGAGCCCCGAAGCCGCCGAATACGAGCACATCGTGGTGGCCGGCTTTTCCCTCGGCGGTCACATCGCACTCCGCCTCGGCACGGCTCCGCCACCGCGCGTACGCGCCGTGGCAGCGGTCTGCAGCCCGATCGATCTCGACGCGAGCTGCCGCGCGCTCGATTCCCCTCGCCGCGCGCTGTACCGGCGCCACTTCCTCCGCGGGCTCCACGCCCACTACGAGCGTCTGGCGCGGCGCGGTGACGTGCCCGTCCCGCCACGCGAGGCGCGCCGAATCTGGCGCGTGCGCGACTGGGACGACGCGATCGTCGCGCCGTGGTTCGGCTTCGAGAGCGCGGCGGCCTACTACGCTCGCGAGAGCGTCGGTCCCCGGCTATCGCAGTTGGCCGTCCCGACCCTCGCCGTGGTGAGCAAGGACGATCCCGTCATCGATCCCGATACCGTGAGGACCGCGGTGAGAGCCGGCGAAAGTCCGCACCTCACCGCGATCGAATCCCGCGGCGGTCACGTCGGGTTCCACCCGAAGCAAACGTTCGGCTTGCCCGGCCCACCCGGCGTACACGGCCAAGTCCTCGGCTGGCTCGCGAGCCAGCTCGGCGGCGCTGCTCGCGGCCAGCGCCCGCTGGCCGGCGAGTCGTGACCGCCAGGCGAGCTTCCCTTCGGGTAGGGCGGCGCGCTGTCCGAGCCGCGGCGAGCCCTCGAGGTCGCGATCAACCGCCGCCCACGCGGCGGCGATCCATGTGGCGAATGTGCCGCGCGACGCGCATCGCCATCTCCAGCGACTGCTCGTAGTTGAGCCGCGGATCGACCCGCGTGCGGTAGTCTCGCGACAGGTCCGACTCGTCGAGTCCCCGCGCGCCGCCGATACACTCGGTGACGTTTTCACCCGTACATTCGAAGTGAACCCCGCCGAGCACGGTCCCGAGTTCGTGGTGAATTTCGAACGCCTGCTCGATCTCGCTCAGGATGTTGTCGAAGCGGCGCGTCTTGATCCCCGAGGCCGTGGTTTCGGTGTTCCCGTGCATCGGATCGGCGCACCAGACCACACTCTTGCCGGTCGCGCGCACGGCTTCGATGAGTGGCGGCAGCTTCTCGGCAATATCGGAGGCCCCCATCCGGTGAATGAGGACGAGGCGCCCGGGCTCGCCCTCGGGGTGGAGAATATCGAGGAGCTCACCGAGCCACTCCGGCGTCATCTTCGGGCCGATCTTCACCCCCACTGGATTGCGAAGGCCGCGGAAAAACTCCACGTGCGCCCCGTCGGTCATGGCCGTTCGCATGCCGATCCAGGGCATGTGGGTGGACAAGTTGAACCAGCCATGCCGATGCGGGACCTTCCTGGTCTGTGCCTCCTCGTAAAGGAGGGAGAGCCCCTCGTGGCTGGTGTAGACATCCACCCGCTTGGTGGTATCCGGCCGCCCAGCGACCGCCTCCATGAACGACATCGACTCGCGAATCGATTCGACGATGCGCTCGTACTCCTCGGCCAGGGCGGAGTGCGGAACGAACGAGAGATCCCAGTACTCCGGGTGATGGAGGTCGGCGAAGCCGCCGTCGGCGAGCGCGCGGATGAAGTTGAGGGTGAGAGCGGCGCGCTCGTATCCGCGGAGCAAAAGCCATGGGTCGGGGGTGCGATCCTCGCGGGTAAACCCCGATCGGTTCACGATATCCCCGCGGTAGGTGGGCAGCGTGATATCGCCGCGACTCTCCTGGTCCGCAGACCGCGGCTTCGCGTACTGGCCAGCGATCCGGCCGATACGCACCACGGGTTTTTTCGTCCCGTGGATCATCACCAGGCTCATCTTGAGGAGGATCTTCAACTTCGCCGCGATCCGCGTCGAGTCGCAGTCCTCGAAGCTCTCCGCGCAGTCACCGCCTTGCAGCATGAAGACATCGCCGCGCGCGGCGCCGGCGAGCTGGCTCTTGAGCGCCTCGATCTCCCAAGACGTCACGAGCGGGGGGAGATTGGCCAGCTCTTTGGTCACGCGCTCGACGGCCTGAGAATCAGGGTACACGGGCTGCTGAGCCGCCACCTTCTCGTGCCAGGAACGCGGGCTCCACTCGGGCAATGTCTTCGTCACGATCGAAACCTCGTCATCGCGTGGGCGTGCCGTTATCGTAAGGTCAGGAGGGCCCCGTCACCAGCTGCGCATTTGCGCAAAGTGCCCTTTGCTCCGGGCGAGACGCGCTGAAGGACACGGCAAGGCCGCACCAGGGACGCAGCGTAGCACGGATTTTCAGGCACTTGCGCGGTGATGCGCGCGACGGCTGAAGCGAGCTCCAGCTTCGCGCGCTCACCAGTCGCAGTCGTACTGTTCCATCGACGCCATTGCCGCCTTCTCGGCCTGGGCGCAGGTCTCGGCGAGGGTCTCGCGGGCCTCCTCATCCTCGGCGTCCTCCCTCCAGGCATCCTGGGTGGCCTTGAACGCCTCCAGATACTCAGCGCTCAGCTCGCTCGGAATGTGCTGGCTTATGCACGCCATGTACGACTCCACGTAGTCGTCACACGCGGGCACTCCGATCTCCCCGAGCTCATCCAGTCGGGCCCCCACCGGTTCGTCTCCCGACTCCCCTGCCTGTTCCTCCGGCGCCTGCGCTTCCTCGTCGGGAGCCGACGATTCTTCACCTGCCTCCGCGCCGGCGGCACCGTCGTCGTCGTTACCACAAGCCGCTACCGCGGCCGCCGCCACCAGCGCTATCAGACATCCGGTGACTCGCGTCATGTCGTTTCTCTGCCTCCTCGCGCGCATCACGATCAGTTGAAGCGGTTGCCGCCGCGGTCGTCAAGGCGCGCGCGGCCCCGCTCGTCCACGGCGCCCTCGAACGCCGAATCCAGCGCAGAGACGTCGGCGTTGCCGCGCACATCGACAGCGCCGCGGCCGCCCCGGATCTCGCTGTCGCGGATCTCCACGTGCGCGTTCCCGCGGGCCGAGATGCCCACGCCGCCGGCGTCGATCACGCTGCCGATGATCGTCACCCGGCAGTTACCACTGGCCGAGACCCCGTCCCCGCTCGCGGAGATGTGCTCGCCCTCGATGGTCACCCGATCGCGCCCGGCGCATTCCACCGAATCCCGGCGATCGTAGCCGCCGGGGTCGCGCCCGGAGTCGTCGGCATCCCGGCCGCGCCGCGCCCTAACCTGCGTCCGCTCGCGGCCACGATCTTTGTCCTCGGCGTCCTGCCCGCGCCGCGCCGTCACCTGCGTCCGCTCGCGGCCA
>SLNH01000462.1 GCA_007133195.1 Nannocystineae bacterium
CGAGCCGGGCGAGCCCTGGGATCCGGACGACATCGCGGCGCTGGTCGCCGCCGAGCTCGACGCCGCCAAGGCCGGCACCTACCTCGCCGGCGACGACATCGTGTACTGGGTGCCGGCCGAGCGGGGCGAGGCCGAGCTCGCGCGGGCGCGCGCCGCCGCCGCGGAGCTGGCGGGCCGCGACGTACCCCTGCGCGCGGCTGGCGTGACGGCCTCGCCCGCCGAACCCGAGGACAGCTGGCGGGACGCGTGGAAGCAGCACTTCCGGGCGACCAGGCTGTCGCGCCAGCTCGTGGTGGTGCCGAGCTGGGACACGTTCGAGCCCGCCCCCGCCGATCGGGTGATCCACCTCGATCCGGAACAGGCGTTCGGAACCGGCGCACACGCCTCCACACAGCTCGTCCTCGAGACCATGCAGAAGCTGTGCGACGCCGGCGAAGCGCCGGCGACCCTGCTCGACGTGGGCGCGGGGTCGGGCATCCTCGCGATCGCAGGGGCCCTGCTGTGGCCCGAGCTCGCCGCCCTCACGATCGATAACGATCCGGAGACCGTGACGGTGGCGCGGCAAAACAGCGCAAAGAACCGCGTGGAAGGCCGCGTGGCGTGCCGCGACACGCCGGTGAGCGAGGTGGATGGCGCCTTCGACCTGGTCGTCGCCAACATTCAAGACGAGGTCCTTCGCGAGCTGCGAGACGACATCATCGCGAAACTCAGGCCGGGCGGGCACCTCGTTTTGTCTGGCATCCTGTCGCATCAAGCCGATGATTTGGCTGCGTTTTACGAGCAAACGCGGCGCGTCGCGGCCGAGGCGACGCGCACCTCCGACCGCGATCCCGAGTGGAAATCGATCCACCTCCGCGCCTACGCCGATCTGCCGTGAGCGCCCGCATCTTCGTCGAGCCCGCCCGCCTCGCGCAGGGCAAGCTCCGCGTCGAGGGCGGCGAGCACCACTACCTCACTCGGGTGCGGCGCCTTGGCGCCGGTGACGAGGTCGTGGTCGCCGACGGCGCCGGCAGGGAGGCCACCGCGCGCGTCGAGGCCACCGACAAAAGCGGAGCGACGCTGGACGTCGGCGCGCCCGAGCTGTCGCGGGCGGCGCCGCCGATCCGCCTGTCGGTGGCCATCGCGCCGGTCAAAGGAGACCGCACTGAGTGGGCCATCCAGAAGCTCGTCGAGCTCGGCGTCGGCGGCGTTTACCCCATGGAGACGGCGCGCTCGGTGGTGGTCCTCAGGGGCCGACGGGCATCGGCGCGGATCGAGCGGTATCGATCCATTGCCGCCGAGGCCGCCCGACAGTCGGAAAACCCCATCGTTCCGCAGATCGCGGAGCTAGAGCCGCTGCCCGCGTGCGTGGACGCGCTGGCCGGGGCCGAGCTCAAGCTCGCCTTTTGGGAAGGGGCGCAAGGCAGACCGCTCCGCGACCACCTAAGCGATGGGTCCCGGTGGTCCCACGTCGCCCTCCTCATCGGTCCGGAAGGTGGTTTGGCCGACTCGGAGATCGCCCGCGCCGAGGAGGCGGGGTTTTCGGCCGTGGGCCTGGGTCCGCGAATCCTTCGCGCCGAGACGGCCGCCGTCGCCGCCGCGGCCGTGGTTCAGCACAGGCTGGGCGATCTCGGGTAATCAATTTGATTTCGACCATATCGAACCGTATAAAGCCGGTATGGGGGCGCAGGCGCGAGCCAGCGAGCGATGGGGGCCGACAGCGCCCAGGGGAGCCGCGGCCGCAACGCGCCAACCAGCGCCGCGCCCGGGCGAAGGCCCGGTGTTCTTCGCCGCCGGGTTTTGGCGCCGGGCCGCCGCCGCTGCCATCGATCTGGCTTTCGTGCTCCCCGCGTGGATGGCCGCCGCCTGGATCGCCGGAAGCACCGCCGAGCTGCGCGTGCCCCACGCCGGCGGAGGAACAGAATTCTGGCTCGACCTCATGCTCGCGCTCGATCCCGCGATGGCCGCCGCGGCCGGCCTGCTGTTCGCGGTCGTCGCGATGTACACCCTCGTCTTCGTGGGCGCCGCCGCGCAAACGCCGGGCCTGCGGGCGATGGGCGCCAAGGTGATCGACGCCTACGGCGATCCGCCGTCGATCGCGCGGACGATGGCGCGGATCGGCGGCCTGTTCGTCGCGCTGGCCACGCTGGGATTGGGCCTCGTGTGGATCGCCTTCGATCGCGAAAAGCGCGGGCTTCCGGATTGGGTCGCGGGCACCTTCGTGGTGAAGGAATCCACATAAGACGATGCCCGAGGTCGTGCCCATGGACCTGCCCAACGTCCACATCGGCCGGGCGAAAACGCGGCGCCTCCCGCGGTGGGCGGCGCCGCGGGCCCGAGAACTCGCCGCGGTGGCGGTCGCCGGGCGCTCCGCCGCGAGACGCCTTTGCGGGGCGTTCCGCTCCAGCGGCTCGGTTTCGGGCGTGACCAAGGTGGCGATTTGCGCCCATCATGGGGAAGGTTGGGGGGCGCCGCGTGCGAAGCGACGCTCCCCCGGGGATCATCTCTAGGTAGGCCATGCCCTCGCGCCTCAGCTCACTACTCGTCCGTGACGGGGTCGTCGACGTCAAGCGCGTCGAGCGCGCGTTCCAACGCCAGGTCATCTACGGGGGTGCGCTCGACACCAACCTGCTCGAGATGAACGCGGCCACGGAAAACCAGCTCATCCAGTACGCGTCACTCGCCACGGGGATACCGCCCGCCACCCGGAGCGATCTCGAAAAGCTCGATCCCGCCATGGCGGAGCGATGCCCGGAGTCGCTGTCGCTGGAGCACGGGGTGGTCCCGCTCGCCAGCGAGCGCCAAGCCATGCAGGTGCTCGTCCGCGATCCGGTCAGTTTGGAGGCGCTCGAGGCGCTGGCCGAAAAACTGGACACCCCCGTCGAACCTCTCCTGGTCCTCGAGTACCGGTTTTTCGCCGCCCGGGGACGCGTGTACGATATCGAGGTGGACAGCCGGTTTTCCAAGCTCGCCGTGCGGATGACCAGGGAGCAGACCGCGGCGACCCCCGGCGTGGGCGCCGAATCGATCGTCGTCGACAGCCCCGCTCATCGCCGCCAGCCCGGAGGCGCCGCGAGCCCGCGCCGCAGGCGCTCGAGCTCCAAGCCGCCCCGCGCCCCGAGCGTCTCCGACGCGCATGTGAGCGAGAGCGAAACCGGCGGGCGCGCAGCCGTGCTCGAGGCGGCGACGCCGGCTCCGTCCGCGGACGCTTCCTCCGCTTCCTCCGGCGGCGACGTAGGCGCTGAGCTGGCCGGCGCTCCTGTTGGCGACGAGGCGGGCGCTCGCGAGGAATTCGAGCCGGAGGCGCTCGCCGGCAGTGCGCCCCTGCCCAAGGCCGCCGGCAGCGGCGAAGTGCAACCCGAACCAGCCGATTCTCCGGCCCCGAACGGCCATGCCGCGGCCACGAGCGGCGACGGCGTCGCACTTTCGGCCGGACAGCCAGGAAAGCCCGCCTCGCCCGGCGGGGCGGCTTCCGTGCCGGCACAGGAGCCAGCGCCGGGGACGGCAGCACGCGAAGCCGCAGCGAGCTCGGCCCCGCTCGGCCCCCGCGAAGCCCGGCGCCTGCTCGCCGGCGCCGAGCACCGCGACGACGTCTTCCTGCTCCTGCTTCGCGCCCTGCGCTCGCAAACGGCCTATGCCGCGCTCCTCACCATCCAAGGCGACGCCGCCATCGGGCGCGTCGCCGTCGCCGAGGATCCAGCCCTCACCGCGGGAATCCGCGAGACCCTCATTCCGCTCGACGTCGCATCCCCGTTCAAGCAAGTGGTGAGCTCGGACGCACCGTATATCGGTCCCATCGCCACCGCAGACGACGAGGTCAACGCGATGATCTCGCGGCTCGGCGGCACGCTGCCGCCCGCCGCGCTCCTTCTGCCTGTGAGCCTTCGCGGGCGCGTCGTCGCGATCGCCGTCGGTCATCGCGGCACAGACCCGCTCGAGATCTCCGAGTGCTCGGGAATCCTCCCGGTAGCCGCAGACGCCGCCGGGGCCCTCCACCGCATCCTCGCGAGCCGAAAAACCGGCGGCAGTCGCCACGAGGCGGCCGCGGTTCCGGAGGCCGTGAGCGATGAGCCCCCCACCTCGCGCCTGGCCAAGTACAGCGCACCGCGATCGGAAGCGCCAGAGCCCTCGTCCGAGGAGGAAAACCCGATCGACGCGTTCTTTGCCGCCCTGGCGCGCGACGATGGGCCGGCGGCCGTGCGCGCCCGTAAACGCGCGCTCGCCGCGTCCGAAGCCACGCTCAAGCGGCTCGGCGAGCGTTTTCCGGGCCCGCTCGAGCTCGATAGACACAACCTCGGCAGCCGGCTCCGTCCGGCGCCCGATCACGGGCCGCTTTTGGAGCTCCTCGTCGAGATCGGCGAACCGGCGACGCCGATCGTGCTCCGGGAGCTGCGTTCGGATGATCCGGCGCACCGCTACTACGCGGCGCTGTGCGCAGGCGCCGTCCAGCCAGGCGAGGCGCTCGATCGCCTCGTCGATCTCCTGTTCGACGCCGACGCGGGGGCGCGCGCGGCGGCGATCGAAGCGCTCGCCGGTTACCCGCAAAGCGCGCGTGAAGGCGCGCTCGCCCGTGTGCGCGAGGTCTTGGCGGAGATCGACGAGGCCCGCGTCGGCGCCGCCGCCATCGCGTGCGCCGAGCTGTGCCACGAGGCGGCGATTCCGGCGCTCATCGAGGCCCTCGCGCACGGCACCGCGCCGAGCCCGGTGCGGCGCGCCCTCGTGTCGCTCACCAAACAAGACTTCGGCGCCTCGAGCCGCAAGTGGCGATCGTGGTGGAGTCGCAACCGAAGCAAGAGCCGCATCGAGTGGATGATCGACGGGCTGGCCCACAAAGACGCCGATGTGCGCCGCTCGGCGATCGAGGAGCTACGTCGGCTCACCGGCGAATACTTCGGCTACCACCACGATCTGCCGAAAAAAGAGCGAAACGACGCGAGGCAGAGGTGGGAGCGGTGGTGGCAGGAGAGCGGCCGGCACAGCCACGCAGACCTCGAGCGGCGCACCAGCGCGCTGCGGGCGCCGTCAGTCGATCGCTGAGGCATCGCCTGGCCCCGGCGCCCGCTCACCGCGGCGGGCGCGAGCCTGCGCTGTCTCGGTGACCTCGGGCGGTGAGGCGCTCGCCCGGCCGGGCTCCCGGCCGCCGCGCTGCCTGCCCCGCGCGTCGCATCGGTGGTTCCCCCGGCCGCCCCTGTGCGCTACCTTCGCCCGAATGAGGGTGCTTCGACTTACGATGCTGAGTTTCGCGGCCGCCTGCTTGGCGTGGAGCTGCGGCGACGGGATCATTGGCAGCACGGGCGCAGACGCCGACGAAGGCACGGCGGACGCCGACCGGCATAGCGACGCGCCCCCGCCCGAGGAGTGCGAACCCGAAACCTGCGAGGATCTCGGCTGGGCGTGCGGCAAGTTCGAGACGTGCGGCGAGATCGTCGACTGCGCCGACCACGGCCTCACCTGCTCGGACGGCGAGCGCTGCGAAGGCGGCATCGACGGTCCCACGCAATGCGTGGACGATCCCGACGGCGACTGCGACGTGTGCCACGCGATCCCCGACTGCAGCGACGCAGATCCCACGCGGCTGTCGGGCCGCGTCATGACCCCGGGGCGCGACGACGGCGATACAGCCAACCAAGTGGGCGTGCCAAACGCCATCGTCTACATCCTGCGCACGACAGACGTTGGCGACCTCCCCGACATCGAACCCGGCCTCCCGTCCGGCGGAACGAACTGCGACCGCTGCGAAGATCAGCTCGAGCTCCGCGGGCCGGTGTTAAACGCCACGGTCACCGACGCCACGGGCGCCTGGGAGCTCGAGGGCAACGTCCCCGTGGACGAGGAGATCATCCTCGTGGTCACCGCGGGCAAGTTCCGGCGCGCCGAGGCGATCACCGTGCCCGAACAGGGCGCGTGCAGCGACACCGCGCTCTCGCAGAGCGTTGGCGATAACCCCACGCGACTTCCCCGCGGAATGTTCGAGGGCGACGACGACGGGCTGGCCGTTAACATCCCGCGTATCGCAGTAACCACCGGCGTGATCGACGCCATGGAGTGCGTGTTCGAAAAGATCGGGATCGATGAGGCCGAGTTTGATAACCACCCCGACTTCGTTACCGGCGACGACAACGACGCCCGCATCAATCTCTACCAAGGACAACACGAAAACGACGACGGGGACATCGTCGAGGGCGGCATGAGTATCGACGGCGAAACGCCACTTGACATCGATCTTTACAGCGACCTCGGCCGCCTCGAGGAATACGACATGCTCATCTCGGACTGCAAAGGGCAGCGGTGGGACGACGACTTTTCAGACCGCGATGCGTACGGGGATAACGTGCGCGAGTACGTCAACCGCGGCGGGCGCCTGTTCGCCAGTCACCTGAGCTTCAGCTGGCTGCACGAAAACGAGGATCTCGGCGACGCGGCAGTCTTCTCGGAGGATTCGGTGGGCACCGACGCCGACGGTACCGGTGAAATCGCCCTGGACCGGCCGCAGTCCGGCCCGCAGATTGAATCCTTTCGAGATTGGATGGTCGCCGAGGGCGTGGTGCAGGCGCCCAATTACGAGTTCAACATCCGCCACCCGCGCAGCCAAGCGCAGTCGCTGTTGCCGCCGGCCGAGGAATTCGTGTTCTGTTTAGGCGAAGAGTGCACCCACGAACACCAACAGTTTTCGTTCGACACGCCGGCCGGCTCATCCGAGGACGAAGCCTGCGGTCGCGTCGCCTACAGCGGTTTTCACGTCTCGCCCGCCCAAGGCGACGACATAGACGATCCGTCCTTCCCCTATAAGGAGACCGTGTTCCCCGAACTGTGCGGGGATAGCCTCACCGACGAAGAGAAGGTGCTCCTTTACTCCCTGTTCGATCTGTCCTCGTGCATCGGCGATCCGGTGCCGCCGCCGACGCC
>SLNH01000485.1 GCA_007133195.1 Nannocystineae bacterium
CCGCGGGGCCGGCGCGCCGCTCATGGCGACTCCTTGTGCCGGCGGCGCGGGATCGCGACGCCGCGCTCGTCGGCGAACGCCAGCGCCTCGTCGTAGCCGGCGTCGGCGTGACGGATGACGCCCATGCCGGGATCGGTCGTGAGCACCCGCTCGACGCAGCGGGCGGCGCGATCGGTGCCGTCGGCGACGACGACCTGGCCGGCGTGAAGGGAGTAACCGATGCCGACGCCGCCGCCGTGGTGAAACGACACCCAGGTCGCGCCGGCGGCGGTGTTGATGAGCGCGTTCAGGATCGCCCAGTCGGCCACGGCATCGGTGCCGTCTTTCATCGACTCGGTCTCGCGGTTCGGCGAGGCCACCGAGCCGGCGTCTAAGTGATCGCGCCCGATGACGATCGGCGCCGACACCTCGCCGCGGCGGACCAGGTCGTTCAGCGCGAGGCCCACCCGGTGGCGATCGCCGTAGCCGAGCCAGCAGATGCGCGAGGGCAGGCCCTGAAACGCGACGCGCTCCTTGGCCATGCGGAGCCAGGTTTCGAGCGAGGGGTCGTCTTTTACGACCTCCAAGACGGCGCGATCGGTGGCGTCGATGTCGGCGGGATCCCCGGACAGGGCCGCCCAGCGAAACGGCCCCTTGCCCTCGCAAAACAGCGGGCGGATGTAGGCGGGGACGAACCCGGGGTAGGAAAACGCGGCTTCGAGCCCGCCCTCTTTCGCCTGCGCGCGCAGGTTATTGCCGTAGTCGAAGGCGTGCGCCCCCGCGCTTTGCATCTCGACCATCGCCCCGCAGTGGGCGGCCATCGACTCGCGCGCGCGCCGGATGTGTTCGTTCGGGTCGCGCTCGCGGAGCGCCGCGGCGTCTTCGAGCGAAAGTCCCCGCGGGATGTAGCCGCCCAGCGGATCGTGGGCGGAGGTCTGGTCGGTGACGAGATCCGGAATCTCGCTGCGGCGGACGAGCTCGACAAACGCGTCGGCGGCGTTTGCGATCACCGCGATCGAGCGGGCCTGTCCGGCCTCTTTGCACGCCTTGGCGCGCGCCAGCGCCGCGTCGAGATCCGGTGCGATCTCGTCTAGGTAGCGCGTCTCCACGCGGCGCTCGGCGCGGCTGCGGTCGACCTCCACCGCGAGGCACACGCCGCCGGCCATGGTGACCGACAGGGGCTGCGCGCCGCCCATGCCGCCCAATCCGCCGGTGAGGACGATCCTGCCGCTCAAGTTCGCGCCCTCGCCGTAGTGCTTTTTCGCCGCCGCCATGAAGGTCTCGTAGGTGCCCTGCAAGATCCCCTGGGTGCCGATGTAGATCCACGAGCCGGCGGTCATCTGCCCGTACATGGTGAGGCCGGCGGCTTCGAGCTCGTGAAAGTGCTCCATCGTCGCCCACTTGGGCACGAGGTTGGCGTTGGCGATGAGCACGCGCGGGGCGTCTTCGTGGGTGCGGAACACGCCGACGGGGCGACCGCTTTGCACGAGCAGGGTCTCGTCGCCGTCCAGGCGGCGGAGCTCGCGGATGATCGCGCGGTAGTCCTCCCAGCTGCGCGCGGCTTTGCCGGTGCCGCCGTAGACGACGAGATCCTCGGGCCGCTCGGCGACCTCCGGATCGAGGTTGTTCATGAGCATGCGGAGCGCCGCCTCCTGCGGCCACCCCTTGCAAGACAGCTCGGTGCCGCGCGGCGCGCGGATGTTGTCAGCCATGGCGTTCTCCGGTGGGATTCTGGCTCGAGCGAGGATGCGTCACGACCACGCGGCGCGCGCGAGGGATCCGTCGTCGATGAGCGCGCGGACCGCCGCCACGTCCTCGTAGATCGGCCGGTCCTCGTGCATCGGGGGGACGACCGCCCGGATGCACTCGTGGGCGCGGCGAAGGCGCGGCCCCGGGCGGAGCGGGAGCCTGAGATCGAGCCCCTGCGCCGCGCACAGAAGCTCGATGGAAAGGACGGTGCGCACGTGGTCGTGCAGGGTGCGGAGCTTGAGCGCCCCGGTGGCGCCCATCGAGACGTGATCCTCGCGCCCCGCCGACGAGGGGATCGAATCCACGGACGCCGGGTGGGCCAGAATTTTGTTTTCCGACACGAGCGAGGCCGCGGTCACCTGGGCGATCATGAAGCCGGAATTCAGGCCGCTCTCCGGGGCGAGGAACGGCGGCAGGCCGCTCGACAGCTGCGGGTTGACGAGCTGCTCGACGCGGCGCTCGCTGATGTTCGCGATCTCGGCCACCGCCGCGGCGGCCGCGTCGAGGGCGAGGGCCACGGGCTGTCCGTGGAAGTTGCCGCCGGAGATGAGCTCGCCGCCCTGGTCGGCGCGCTCATCGGCGAACACGAGGGGGTTGTCGGTGCCCGAAATCATCTCGCGCTCGACGACCCCGCGCGCGAACTCCAACACGTCGCGGGTGGCGCCGTGCACTTGCGGCATGCACCGCAGCGAGTAGGGGTCTTGAACCTTGCCGCAGTCTTTGTGCGACTCGGCGATCTCGCTGGCTACGAGCAAGCGCCGCAGGGAATCGCCCACGGCGATTTGGCCCGGGTGCGGGCGCGCCGCGACGATGCGCTCGTCGAACGCCGCCGACGTCCCCTTGAGCGCCTCGAGCGACATGGTCCCCGCGATGTCGGCGACGGCGCAGGTGTGCTCGGCGTCGGCCAGGGCGAGCCCGCCGACGGCGGTCATGTGCTGCGTGCCGTTTAGCAGGGTGATGCCCTCTTTGGCCGCGAACGTCACCGGCGCGAGCTCCGCGAGGGCGAGGGCGCGTGCGGCCGGCATCTGCTCGCCGCCGTGCTCGGCCTGTCCCTCGCCCATCATCGCGAGCGCCAGGTGGGCGAGCGGGGCGAGGTCGCCAGACGCGCCGACCGAGCCGCGCGCCGGGATCCGGGGGTGCACGCCGCGCGCGAGCATCGCGCACAGGTGGTCGCAGATTTCTGGCCGGGCGCCGCTTTGCCCGCGGGCGAGCACGGCGGCGCGAAGCAGCATCATGCCGCGCACCTCGTCCCGGGCGAGCGGCTGGCCCACGCCGACGGCGTGGGAGCGAACGAGGTTTCGCTGAAGCGCCTCGATCTGCTCGGCCGAAATCCTGACCTCGGCGAGCGCGCCGAACCCGGTGTTGACCCCGTAGACGGCCGGCGCGTCGTCGCCGGCGGCGACCACGCGATCGACCACGTCGCGGGCGCTTTGCATCCGCCGGCGCGCGTCGTCGCTCGGCCGCGCCTTCGCGTCCTGGCGAGCGACGGCGACGAGGTCGGCGAGCGACAGCTGGCTGGCGCCGAGGACGACTTCCGAGGCAGTTTCACCGCTTGGAGGGATCACCGCGCGGGTATACGCAGCGATACCTGTAGGGTCAAGATGAGGCGCCTGGCGCGCGCCCCCGGCTTCGCGGCCACCCGCGTAGCGGTACGCCGCCGGCTCGTCAGGGCCGGCCGTTCGTTGACATCCGCGCGGCCGGGCGACGATAATCGCGCCCTACTTTTCGAGGGTTGGATGGCCTCGAGATCCAGCGACGCGGATTCCAAGCACGGCCTCGATGTGGGCGTAGAGCCTGAGGCCGAAGCGGGTGTCGATGCGGCGGCGCCGGCGCCACCGCACGGCGATGATCCGAGCTTTGGCTCGCGCTTTGACGCCGAGCCGGGCGAAGATATTTTACCGGGCGATGCCGGGGCGGACGGCGGCGGCGATGCGGGCTCCGATGCGGCGGCCGAACCGGACGCCGAGCCGGACCTGCCGCCAAGCGATACGGGCGCGGGCGAGGAAGACGCCGAGCCGGACGACGGCGGCGACGCTTGGGCCAAGATGCTGCCGCCCCTCGACGGTGACAGCGCCTGGGACGGAGCCGGCGAGCCGGGGGACGGCCCCCCGTCGTTTTCCCTGGGGCTCTCCGTGCCCGGCGCCGCCCCCCGCCGGCCGGCCAGCGAGGATCCGCTCGGCAGAATCACCCAGGGGCTCGTCCCCGAGACCGATGGCCTGAGCGAACACGCCGATCCGCTCGCGCCGGCTTCGGGCACCGAGGGCCCCATCTCCGACGAGCCGGCGGCGCGCCCGCCGGCGGTGCTCACGCCCCCGAGCTTCCTGCGCGGGCGGGATGATGACCCGGATCCGGATCCCGAGGAGCCCTCGTCCGCCGCGGGATCGGGGGGCGAAGCGGCGGCAGACGCGCCCGCAGCCGGTGCGCCAACGGGTGAAGGAGACGAAGCGATCGATCTCGAGCCGGGAGACGACCTCGTCGAGATCGTAGACGACGAGGTGCCCGGACCGGACGAGCGGGCGCCGGAGGTGGCCGGGCCGGCGCCGTTCGAGACCCCCACCGCCGCCGAGCGCGCCGAGGACGAGGTCCACTCGATCGATTGGGAGGCGCGCGCGGCGAAGCTGTCCGCGGCGCTCGAGGAGGCCGACGACGGGGAGCGCGCCGCGGCGCTCGCGTACGAGCTAGGCGAGCTCGCCGAGTCCCGACTGTCGGACGAAGCCCGCGCCGTTCGCGCCTACGGGCGCGCGCTCCAGGCCGATCCGTCCCTGCGCGCCAACCTGTGGGCGATCCGCCGCATCTTCTACCGGCGCGGGCTGTGGCCGAACCTGCAAAAGCTCATCGCCGCCGAGATCGGGTTCGCGCGCACCGACGAGGAGCGCGCAGACCTGCACGTAGAGCGCGGCCGGATCTCCGAGGATCACCAGGGCGACCGGGAGGAGGCCAAGGCCGCCTACGATCAGGCGCTCGCGCTCGCGCCCAGCTCGGCCAAGGCGCTCCTGTGCCGCGAGCGCCTCGCCCTCGTGGAGGACGACGAAGGCGCGCTCCTCGAGCTTTGGCAGGGGCTCGCCGATGCCTCCGATACGCCGCTGCGCAAGCTCGGCTACACGCTCGACCTCGCGCAGCTCGCCATCCGCCACGGGGATTTCGCACGCGCCGAACAGGCGCTGTCCGAGGCCGGCCGGCTCGATGTCGGGGCGGAGCGCGTCGCCCGGCTGAGGGAGTCACTCGCCGTGGCGGAAGGCGATTTGATCGCCGAGGCCGCGGCGCTCGAGAGCCGCGCGCGCGCCATCCTCGAGCGCGACGCGGTGCCGGGGGCGAGCCCTGGCGGTGACGTAGGTAGCGTGGCCGCCGACGAGCGGGCGCGGCTTCGCGCCGTGTGGCTGAGGCGGCGCCAGGCTCGGCTTTACCGGGAGGCGGGAGACGACGACGCCGCGTGGGACGCGCTCGCCCGCGCGCTCGCGCTCGCGCCGTCCGAGCCCCTCGTGCTGGCCGACTTGACCGAGCTGGCCGAGTCGCTGGGCCGCTACGACGAGCTCGCCGAGCTCACCGAAAACTGGGAAGCCATCGAGGCCGACCCGGAGCGTTCGCTCGGCCTGTCACTGCGCCGGGCGGGCGCGCTCGCGCGCAGCGGCCGCAGCGATGAGGCGAGCGCGCTTTTGGCTTCGCTGTCGTCGTCGGCGCCGGGCTATCTCCCGGTGCTCGCCAGGCGCGAGCGGCTTGCGCTAAGCGCGGGAGATGCGGGGGAGCTCGCCGCCGTGTACGAGGAGTTCGGCGAAGCGGCCGAGCGCGGGACGTGCTTTGGCGCCGGCGCTCCGCGAGATGGGGATCCTTCGGCGGCGGCCGCCGCCTACACCGCGGCGGCCGAGGTCCATGCCTCGATTCTCGGCGATCCGGACGCGGCACGAGCGCGCTACGAGCGCGCGCTTGCCGTGGCTCCACACGATCTCACGGCGGCCCAGGCGTACAGCGAGCTCCTCGCTTCGAGCGGCGAGCCCGCCGAGGCGGCGCGTGTTCTCGAGGGCGCCCTCGGCGCCGATCCCGCGGGCGATCCGGCGCGCGCGGAGCTCCTCGAGCTCGCGGCCGACCTGTGGGAGCGGGCGGGCCGCGGAGACGAAGCCGCGCGCGCGCTCGCGGCCCTCGCCGCCGCGCAGCCCGATCACCTGGCGCTGTCTTGGCGCCGCGCGTACGCCCTCGCCGAGGCCGGCGATCTGGAGGCGTGCGCGGGCGAGCTCGCCCTGCTCGCCGACCGGCAGGTGGACGCGGCGGCTCGGGCGGAGCTTTTGTGTCGCGCCGCGCGCACGGTGTGGACCGCGGGCGACGGTTCGCGGGCCGCGGAGCTCTACCGCCGAGCGGCCGAGGAGGCTCCGGACGATCCGTTCCCGCGCTGGGCCCTCGTGGAGTGCCTGCTTGGATCGGGACAGCCTGCGGACGCCGCGGCGGCGCTTCGCGAGCAGGCGGCCGGCGCCGCCGAGCCCGACGAGGCGGTGAGGGCGCTTTGGGAGGCCGCCGACATCGCGTCAGCCGTGGTCGGCGATCCCGCCCTGGCAGCCAGCATCCTCGGCGATATCATCGACCTGGCGCCGGACGACGGCCGGGCGCGCAGGCTCGTCGTCGCCATGCTCGGCGAGGCCGACCAGGGGGACGAACAGGCGGACGCAAAGGCGGCCTACGAGGTGGTGTCGCGCACGGCGGAGACCGCGGAGCGGCCCGACGACCGACAAGCGGCGTGGCTCAGGCTCGGCTACGCCCGCGCTCGCGGCGGCGACCTGGTCACGGCCATGGAGCAGTTTCACGCGGCGGCCGACGGCGACGAGGCAGCCGTCGCGCCCGCGCTGGCGCTCACCGGCGCTGCGGCCCGCGCCGGTGACGCCGCGGCGCTGGCCGATGGCCTCGAGAGGCTCGCCGCGCGAGGCCAGGATCCTGACCTCAGCGCCGAGGTTCGGATGCGCGCCGGCTGGCTGCGGGCGACGGCGGGGGACGTGGCAGGGGCCGAAGCGCAGTTTGTCGATGCGGCCGAAGCGGCGGACTCGGGCGCCGAGGATGGATTGCGAGCTCAGCGGGTCGTGGCGGAGCCTAGGTTTGGCGAGACGCTCGCCGCGGCGGCGCGCGGCGCGGACCAAGCGGAG
>SLNH01000285.1 GCA_007133195.1 Nannocystineae bacterium
CTCGGCTCGCCACGCCGTCCCCGCGTCGGCAGGCGTCTCGGCTCGCGAGGCCTCCCCCGCGTCGGCAGGCGTCTCGGCTCGCCACGCCGTCCCCGCGTCGCGGCGGGGCTCGCGGACGCTCGCCGCGCCGCCCGCGTCGCGCAGTTCAGATGGCCCCGGCCCCCCACCGGCGTCCGCGTCCGCAACCATAGCGGCATCCCCGGTGGCGCCCGCGTCCGCCACCGGATCGATATCTCCGCCGGCACCCCAGCGCGCGATCCCGGCGAGCGCGACGACGGCGGCCGCCGCGATCGCCGCGACCGCGATTACGCGTCCTCGCCGGCGCCCCCGCCCCGCGCACGCCGGCCGCTCCCCCCACCTCCTCCCCGTCGGCCACGCAACCCGGCCACGCGCCGATCAAGGAGAGCGCCGCCGGCGCGGACGAGGCCGCCCCGCGATCCTCCGAGGCCGAAAATCAAGCCCCGGGCCCCGAAGCCCCGAAGGCCTCCCACGACGAGCCCGGTCCGGCGCCGCCGGATTCCGGCGAGCCCGCGGAAAACCCGCCGCCACCGCCGTCCGCGCCCGCTCTGGACGGGTTTGCGCAGGCGCCGCGCATCGCCCCACGCGGCGCTCCGGGAAACCGGTCGTGGTCGCCTGCGCGGCTCGCCTCAGCCGGGCTCGGGCTCGCCCTGCTCGCGGCGGTGGCGGTCGCCGCGGCGCTCGCCCAAACCGGGGACGGCGAAAGCGGCGGCGCAGCCTTCGCCGAGCTCGCCGGCGCGGACTTCGAGGTCGGCGGATTCGCACCTGCCTCGCACGGCCCGCTGGCCGGGCGGCCGTGCGAGGCCGGCGCCGCAGGCGGCGTTCCCATCGTCATTTGTGCGCACGGAGACCGCGAGGCCGCGGCGAGCACCGAGGAGGCCGCCGAAGCGGCGGGGATTCGCGGCCGCGTGGTCCGCGAAGGGACGACGGTCATCGTGATTCGACCAGCGCCGGACGTGGATCCGGATGGGGAGCGCGCCGCCGCCATCATCGATGCGTTTCGCCCCGAGCCTGGCGACTGGTGACCGCGCGCGCAGCCTTGGCCGGTCCGCCTGGCGCCGCCGTCCGAAAGCGGGCGCGGCGCGCGTAGCGGGCCGGGCCTGCGCGGTTTAGAGTAGGCCCATGGCGACGTCAAGCGAACTCCTCGATCGCGCCCGCGCGTGGCTCGACGACGACGTAGACCCCGAAACGCGGAGCGAGCTCGAAGACATCATCGAGCGCAACGACGCCTCCGAGCTCGAGGACCGCTTCGGCGATCGACTGCAGTTCGGGACGGCGGGGATCCGCGGCGTGCTCGGCGCCGGCCCGATGCGCATGAACCGAATGATGGTTCGCCGGGTGTCGGCCGGGCTCGCCGACTACGTGATCCAAAAGATCCCGGACGCGAGAAAGCGCGGAATCGTGATCGGCTACGACGGGCGGAACAAGTCGCGGGTGTTCGCCGAGGACGCGGCGCGGGTGTTCATCGGCCGGGGCCTGCGGGTGTTCCTGTCGAGCGACGTGGTGCCCACCCCGGTCGTCGGCTTCGCCGTCCTGAAAACGGGCGCGGCGGCCGGCGTCATGGTCACGGCGAGTCACAACCCGCCCGAGTACAACGGCTACAAGGTCTACTGGGAAAACGGCGCCCAGATCGTGCCGCCTCACGACGAGGGGATCTCGGGCGCGATAGACCAGAGCGTCCGGGCCGGCGGCATCCCGCTCGCCGAACTCGAAGAAGCGCGGCGGCAGGGCTCGCTCTCGTTCATCGGAGACGAGCTCGAGAGCGCCTACTTGGACGGCGTGGCCGGGCTCAGCATAAGCGACGACCGCAGCGAGCGGCCGAGCACCTGCATCGCCTACACGCCGCTACACGGCGTGGCCGCCCGGTTCGTCGAGGCGGCGCTGGCCCGCGCCGGGTTCGAGACCGTGCACAGCGAGCCGTCCCAGCGCGAGCCCGATGGAAACTTCCCCACGGTGGCGTTCCCCAACCCCGAAGAAGACGGGGCGATGGACAACGTGCTGGCGCTCGCCAAACGCGTGGGGGCCGACGTGGTGTTCGCCAACGATCCCGACGGCGATCGGCTCGCCGTCGCGATCCCCGAGGGCGCGGACTACCGGATGCTCACGGGAGATCAAATCGGCATCCTCCTCGCCGATTACCTGCTGTCCCGCGGGGCGAGCGATGAAAGGCGCATCGTCGCCACGACCATCGTGTCCTCTCAGATGCTCGGAAACATGGCCCGCGCCCTGGGTGTCGACTACGTCGAGACGCTCACCGGCTTCAAATGGATCGCAAACGAGGCCCTGCGCGAGGTGAGCCAGAACGGCGGCCGGTTCGTCATGGGCTACGAGGAGGCGCTCGGCTACAGCGTCGGGGACCTCGTGCGCGACAAGGACGGCGTGAGCGCCACGGCGATCTTCGCCGAGCTCGTCGCGGACCTCAAAGCGCGCGGCGAGACCGTGGCCGCACGCCTCGAAGCGCTCTACCGCCGCCACGGATTCTACCTCACCCAGCAGCACTCGCTCACGCTCCCCGGCGCCGAGGGGCTGGCCCGCATCGGCGACCTCATGCGCCGGTTTCGCGCCTCGCCGCCGGAGGCGATCGGCGGCTACCGCGTCCTGGATCGCTACGACCTCGCCGAAGCCGCGAGCGATCGTCCACGCGCCGACGTGCTCGGCTACTACCTCGAGGGACAGCGCCGGGTGATCATGCGGCCCTCGGGAACCGAGCCCAAACTGAAGTCCTACTACGAGATCAGCGAGCCCGTGGGCGACGACGAAGACTTCTCCGAGGCGGTCTCGCGCGCTCGGCGGCGACTCGCGGAGCTCCGCGAAGCTCACCAGGCCATGCTGGTGTAGTGTTATCGAGGGACGGCGCGCAAAGCGGCCCGGTCACGCCCGGAGCTTGTAGCCGCGCCCGAGGAGTAAGACCGCGATGACGAAGAGCGCCGTCGCCAGCGCGGCGGCGGCCGCCGCGGCGCTCATCACCGGCACGTCCGAGGTGCCGAGAAGGCCGTAGCGGAGACCGTTCACCACGTAGAGGATCGGGTTGAGCTTACTCACCACATCCCACGGGGCCGGCAGCATGTCGATCGAGTAAAAAACGCCGCCCAAGAACGTGAGCGGGGTGAGGATGAAGTTCGGAAATAGGCTGAGGTGGTCGAATTTCTCGGCCCAGATCGCTGCGATGAGGCCGAGGAGCGAAAACGACACGCTCACCATCAAGCCGAAATACAGTGCCCAGAACAGATTGTTGACGCTCGGCCCGGTAAACGACGCCGCGACCGCGTACACCAAGGCGCCGACGAGGAACGCCCGCACGGTGGCGGCCGCCACGTAGGCGGCGAGGACCTCGAAGGTGCCGAGCGGGGAAACCAAGAGATCGACGATCGTGCCGTTTATCTTCGACTGAAACAGGCTGGATGCGGCGTTTAGGAACGAGTTCGTGATCATCGCGAGCATGATGAGGCCCGGGATGACGAACTCGATGTATTCGACGCCGTGTATCCGGTCGATGCGGCCGCCCAGCGCGACCCCGAACACGAGGAAGTAGAGCGCCGTGGTCATGAGCGGGCTGATCACGGTCTGCTGCCAGACCTTGAGGAACCGCTTGATCTCTTTGACGAGGAGCGTGCGCAGCCCGACCGTGTTGATCATGCCGTCCCTCGTTCGCCGTTCGACTCGTCGTCTGCGTTCGCGATCAGCTCGACGAAGATGTCCTCGAGCCGGGTGTGCTCGACGGCGAGATCACTAAGGCCCCCCGCGCTGCGCAGCGTTTGAATCGCATCGGCGAGCGCTTCGGGATCGGACCAGGAGACCGCCACCTGATGGCGATCGATCCGCTGGGCGCCAGGCGGCAGCGCGTGGGCGATCTCGTCCAGCGGCACATCGAGGCGGGCCCTCAGCGTGCCGCCTTGATAACGCTTCATGAGCACGTCGCGATCTTCCACCATGAGGAGCCGGCCGCGATGAATCACGCCGATTCGATCGGCCAGCTGCTCGGCCTCTTCGAGGTAATGGGTGGTGAGAATGATCGTGGTGCCGGCATCGCGGAGCCGCTCCACCTCGCCCCAAAGGTCCTTGCGCAGCTCCACGTCCACCCCGGCGGTCGGCTCGTCGAGAAACAGGAGCCTCGGCCGGTGAACGAGCGCCTTGGCCACGTTGAGCCGCCGCTTCATGCCGCCCGACAGCGTGCGCGTGTAGGCGTCGCGATGGCGGTCAAGCGCGAACGCCGACAGGAGCGCGTCGGCCCGCGCGGAATCGGGCGGCACGCCCATGAGCCCCATCGCGATCATCAGGCTCTCGTGCGGCGTGAAAAACGGATCGAAGCTCACCTCTTGCGGGACGAGCCCCACCAGCCTCCGCGTTTGCCGAAACTCGGCGCCCGTGTCGTAGCCAAACACGCGGATCGACCCGGCGGTCGGACGCGCCAGGCCGGCGATGCAGTGAATCAGCGTCGTCTTCCCGGCGCCGTTGGGTCCCAATAGCGCGAAGATCTCCCCCGGCCGAATCTCCAAGCTGAGCTCGTCCACCGCCACAAATCCGCCGAAGCGCTTTGTCACCCGGTCTACGCGCAGCGGCTCGGGATCTCGCGGCGGGGGTGCGTCTCGAAAACCCGCCATGACGCGGCACCCTAAGGCTGACGTGGCAAAAGGGCAACCTCGCTCGCGCGGCCGCTACCGGGTTTGCATCCGCCGGCGCAGCGGGTAGGATGTCGGCCGAATCGGCGAAAGGAGTGCCGCGATGCCCGGTATGGGCGAGCTACTAATTCTACTCGCGATCGTCCTCGTGATCTTCGGCGCCGGGAAGCTCCCGGCGATCGGTGACGCGTTCGGTCGAACCATCAAGAACTTCCGGCGCGGCGTCGGCGGCGCCGACGAGATCGAGGTCGGAGACGCGGCGCCGGCGAATGCGCGCCTATCCCGACCGAATTCCGGCGCGGCAGACGGCCTGTCGGCAGACGCGGCTGGCGGAGACGGGGCGAGCCCGCGCTAAGTGTGACGCCGCACCGGGCGCAGGTCGTTTGCACCGAGCTCGCCTTGCGGTCGGGCAGCGGCCGGCGCGGCCCCGCGCGGCCTACATGACCAGCACCGAGCACGGCGTGCGCCGAACGACGGCTTCGGTCACGCTCTTCGAGAGCGCGCGGCGAAGCCCGCCGCCCCGCCTGCGGCCGCCCAGGATGACGAGATCGACGTCTTCGGCGGCGCGCTCGGGGATGCCGCGCCCCGGGCTGCCGCGGACGTCGCGAAAGCAGAGGTCGAGATCGACGCGCTGGCGCCGCTCCACGAGCCCTCGGCCAGCCCGCCGGACGGCGTAGCGGATCGACGCGGCGAGGAGGTCGGCCACCGCCGCCCGATGCGAGGTGCCCGGGGCGTAGCGGCCGGGCGAGGGAGGTTCCCAAAAATGGACCACCTCCACCGTCGCACCGGGCGCCGCCAGAAGCTCTGCCGACGCCAGGGCGGCGTCCGCATCTGGCGTGAACTCGACCGGGACGAGCACCCGGTGGTATCCGGGGCGAGGCGCTGGCTCGCGGGCGACGAGCACGCTCATCCGCGAAAGCCGAACCACCCGCTCGGCGACGCCCCCGAATAGAGCCCTTTTGACACCCCGATGCTCGCAGCCACCGACGGCAACCAGGTCGGCACCGAGCTCCGTTGCGACGCGCGGCAGGGCGGTGTCGGCGACGCCGCCGACGAAGTACTGGCGGGCAGTCACGCCGTCGTCTTCGACCCGAGACTGGGCGGCGGCGAGCTGCTCGCGAACCTCCTGGACGTAATTGGCATACAGCCCGCTGAACATCGCCGCGCGGAGTTCGTCCGAGGCGCTGGGAAGATCGACGATGGTGCCGGCATGGACGAGGGTCACCGAGCCGTGCATCGTTTTCGCGATATGAGTGGCGTGCTGGATGGCGAGCTCGGCCTCGGCGGAAAAGTCGGTGCCCACCACCAGGGTGCGAAACGCCATCATCCCCGATGGGATGCAAGCGGGGTACCCGCACCATGGACACCGGCCGCGCCGGCGAGCCGTCACCGCACCGGATGCGCACCCGCTTCGGAAACGCGAAAAAACTTCGCGGCTGCGTCGTCGGATCACTGCCTTGCTCCTAAAATCACCCGACATAGGGCCGGCACAGGAGTTGCTTTGTGCCGGACTGAACCAACGAGTCGTGAGAACCCTATGTCCCCTGCCACCCGCGCCCATGAGTCTCCCTCCCTCGACGAGCTCAAACGGGCGTTCGCGTTCGGGGCCAGCGAGGCAAACCTACTGCGCCGGCTGCTCGCCGACGCGGAGCACCACATCGAGACCACCGCCGACCGGTTTTTCGAATACCTGGAGGGCCACCCGCGAACCCGCGAGGTGATGGGCGGCCGTTTAGATGGTGCGGCTCACCTGCGAACCACCCTGCGCGCGTGGATCGAATCGTCTTTGGGTGGCCCCCACGACGAGGCCTACTACGAGGAACGCGCCCGCGTCGGCCGGGTTCACGTCCGCGCCGGGCTACCGCTATCCGACCTGATCGCCACGATGGACGTGGCCAGGAAGCATCTACACGACCTCGCGAAGCGGGTCGCCCCGCCGGACGACGCGGGCGGCGCCGGCCAAACCGCGCTCATACCGTCGGCGCTCGACAAGCTGATGGGGCTCGAGCTAGCCATCATGCTGGACAGCTACCGCCAAGAGGCCGCGGCGCAGGGGCCCGGCGGGATTCGGGCGGACCACGGCTCGGGCGATGGCGACACCGAGGAGCGGGTGAGCGGCGATCGCGCGCCGCCGGCGACCGGCGCGCACGGCGGGGCCGAGGGCGGGCCC
>SLNH01000245.1 GCA_007133195.1 Nannocystineae bacterium
GCTCCTTCCGCTCGCGCGCTTCGCGAGCGCTGTGGATGCGCTTTTCCCGCGCTTCGGCCATGCGCCTGCGCTTGTCGCGCGCCGCCTCGCCGCCTGCGGCCAGCGCCGCGCGCGGGCTATCCCCCGGCCGGCGCGACGCCCGCTCGCGCGACGCCACCCGCGCGTCCAGCTCTGCTTGCAGATCCCGCTCGTCGACGTCGCCGAGCGGCGCGTCACCGGCGCCCATCCCGTGCGCCAGGGAGTTCAGACCCGAGCGGGCCTGCTGGGCGATCCGCTTGGCAAAGCTCATGCGTTCGATTCACTCGCGCGAGGCCGGATCCGCGATGGCCGAGACGGCCGCCGCCTGCAACGCGCGACGAAAAAGCCTAGCTCGATCACCCTTCGGCCGCCTCCTCGGTCGCCTTTTTCTTCTTGCCGGCGCTCCGCCCGCCGCGGGAGCGCTTGCGCCTCGGAGCGCGGCCCTTCTTGCCAGCACCATCTTCGGCCACCGACTCGGTGCCGGCGATGCGATAGTGCCCGGGCGCGATGTCTTGAGCGGCCACGATCTCGACCTTTTTTTGGAACATCTTTTCGAGCTCGTCGAGGTAACCGCGCTCCTCGCGCTCGAGGATCTCGGCCACATCCGGTGGACACTCGACCTGGATCGTCGCGGCCTCCACCGAGCCGCCGAGCTTGCGGATCTCGCGGATGATCTCGTAGGCGAGGGTGGCCTTGGACTTGACCCCGCCGGCGCCGCCGCACGCGGGGCACGTCTCCGACAGAAGCTGACCCAGCGACTCGCGGGTGCGCTTCCGGGTCATCTCCACGAGACCGAGCTCGCTGATCTTGGTGACGTTCGCGCGGGCGCGATCGTTTTCGAGCGCCTTGTTGAACGCCTCCCACACCTGCTTGCGGTTGGCCTCTTTGTCCATGTCGACGAAATCGACGACGATGATGCCCCCGATGTTGCGGAGGCGGAGCTGGTGGGCCACTTCGCGACACGCCTCGAGGTTGTTCGCCGTGATCGTGCTCTCGAGGTCGTTTTTGCCGACGAAGCTCCCGGTGTTGACGTCGATCGCCGTGAGCGCCTCGCCCTCTTCGATGACGAGGTGCCCGCCGGACTGAAGCGGGACTTTGCGACCCATGGCCTGGCGCAGGGCGGCCTCGATCCCGAAGGCGTCGAAGATGGGCTGTCGTCCCTCGTAGGGAACGATGCGCTCGGTATAACGCGGCATGAACGCGCTCGCGAACTTGCGGGCGCGCTGGTGCTGCTCCGCGCTGTCGATCACGATCTCTTTGACGTCGTCGCGGAGCAGATCGCGCACGCAGCGCAGGACCATGTCGAGGTCGGAGTAAAGCAGGCCCGGCTTTTTCATCTGGGCCTCTTTCTTGCCGAGCTCGTTCCAGAGCCTCACCAAGAACTCGACGTCGTCTTTGACCTCCTGGCCGTCCGCCCCCTCGGCGGCGGTGCGCACGATGAAACCAACGCCCCCGGGCCGGACCTCGTCGACGAGCTCGCGCAGGCGGCGCCGCTCCCTGTCGGAGCCTATCCGACGCGACACCGCGATCCTGTCGATGGTGGGCATGAGCACCGAATGGCGGCCGGGTAGGGTCAGGTATCCAGTGACCCGCGCGCCCTTGAGCCCCACCGGCTCTTTGACGATCTGAACGAGAATGTCCTGCCCCTCTTTGAGCAGGTCCTCGATCTTGCGGCTCGCCGCCGCGCGCTTGCTCAGCCGGCTGCCCTTGGCCTTGCCGGCGCCGTCCTCCGTGTCATCGCTGTCATACCCTTCGAACAGGCGCTTTTCGTCGCCCGCCCCCAGGACGTCGGCGACGTAGAGGTAGGCGTTGCGATCCACGTCGGGGCCAAGGTCCACGAACGCCGCCTGCATCCCGGGCAAAACGCGTTTGACGCGGCCCTTGTAGATATTGCCGACGATGCCCCGCTCGCGCTTTCGTTCGACGAAGTACTCGACGAGCAGCCCCTCTTCGAGGAGCCCGACACGGGTTTCGGGCCCCTCGGCATTCACGACCAATCTGCTGTCAGGCATGTAAGCTCTGCAAGAAGTTGCACCCTCGCGGTGAGGCGTGACAAGAATGTCGCGATGCCGCCCCTCATAGAGGCGATCGAGCCTACGTCGGTACCATGGGGCAATCCAAAATACAAGGGATTGCGAGGACTAAGCAGCCTTGGCCCGACCGTTGCTTGGAGGCTCGGGCAGGAGCTGCGGCACCCGCGCACTCCGGCCTTATCGCTTAGCTTGGCCTGCTTGTCTGCCTCCTATAGCTTCCGAATCGACTGCCGAAGGTAGAGCGCGACCCCAACACGCTTTTGCCTTCGTCGCTTAGCTTGGCTTTCTCATTCCGTTTCGACTCGATTTTCGCCGAACAATACCTATCTGAGCTTAGCCTCGTTCGCCTGTCTCACAGTACTTAGCTTGCTTGCTACCTACTTGCGGAGCCTCCGATCCCCACATCGGGGGCTTTCGCATTTTCGGGCCCGCGGACGCCGCGGCTCCCTCAGGGTCGACCCCGCGCCGCCCCGTCGTATTCCCGCCCTGACGAGAATGTCGCGACTTTCCCCGGCGCGCCAGCGGCGGGAACCCCGCCCCTGCCGAGCCTCCCTCACCGGATAACGTCCCCCCTCCCCCGCGACCCCGCTGCCGGACGGACGCCCCGGCGAGTCAACCTCACCCGAGAGCTCGGTAGCAGCTCGCGCCCTGTCCGGGGCTTTCTTCGACCGTGACCTCGATGCCGGCCACCGCCCCGGCGGGCAGCACCGGCTCGAGCTCCTCGGCCAGGGACCGCGCGGCGTAGCCGGCGAGGGCCTCGGTGGAGACGTTGTCGATGGGCAACAGCAAAACGTCCTCTCGGGGGAGCACGTAGCGCTTGCCCGCGAGCCGAAACTCGATCTCCGGCGGGTGGTCCGGCCCGTCGTCTCGCCAGGCGTCTCGCCAGGCGTCGCGATCCACTTCGAGGTAGGGGTTTTCCGCGGCGAGGAGCAGGCGCTCGCGGAGCCGCTCGGCAAGCGCCCGGCCCGCCGCCTTGAGCGCCCCGAAATCCACCATGCTCCCAAACGAGGCGTCCCTCAGGTCGAGGGCAATCTCCATGGCGTAGTTGTGCCCGTGCAGCCGCTCTTTGCGGCCCCCCGGAAACACGGTCATGTGGGCGCACGAGAACTTGAACAGCTCTCGTGCGACCCGTATCCGGTACGTTTCGCGCATCCCGGGCGCCGCCCCGGCGCGATTAGCGCCTCAGCGCGGCCCGGGCGAGCACCACGCAGATTGCCGCGTTTGCCGCGAGCCACAGGGACTCGAGGCCGAAGGCGCTCGGGATGAGCGCGAGCCCCGTCACCGGGGCGACGGCGTGGAACAGGAGGTGCCCCGCCACGCCCACCGCGATCCCGGCGAGGAGCCCGCGAAGCCGCCGCACCCCGAACAGTACGGCGATGAGCGCGCCGGGGATGAGGGCGCTCATGAGCACCGGGTTCGCGTGAAGCGACGCGCCGGCGAGCGCCAGGTCCCACGACGGGATGCCGTGCGAAACCAAGCTCAAGA
The DNA here is from genome assembly GCA_007133195.1 of Nannocystineae bacterium. Taxonomy (GTDB): domain Bacteria; phylum Myxococcota_A; class Polyangia; order Haliangiales; family Haliangiaceae; genus SLNH01. The sequence goes on from SLNH01000245.1 coordinate 3,537, forward strand.
CGGGAACCGAGGCGAAGCTAGCGCTCACCAGCGGCAAAAAGAACAGCCCGCCCGAGCCGGCCACCGCCCCCGCCGCGTAACCGCCGCCGACCGGCTCGCGCCGGCGGAGCGTAAACGCCACCGCGGTCGCGAGCGCGAGGCCGATGGCGAGCTGCCCGCCGCCCACCGAGGTATGGGCCTTGAGCGCGGCGGCCTCGGCGTCGACGATGCCGGCGCCGTAGCGCTCGCGGTCGAGGTCGCGCCCCTTGGGGGCCCGCGCGGTGCCTTCGAGGATTCGCTGAACCGCGTCCGGGTGGCTCACGCCCTGGCTCACCACGAGCGCGGCCACGCCTGCCACGTGGGGCGAGGCCATCGACGTGCCCATGAAGCCGTAGTAGCCGCTGCGGGTCGGGTCGCCGACCGCGATGGTGTTTTGCAAAACGCCGTCGGGCATCCCGTCGCCGTCCTGGTCGACGCGGGTGTTACCGCCGGGCGCGGCGATATCCAGGTCCTTGCCGAAGTTCGAGTAAAACGTGGTGGCCTCGTCGTATTGCGTAGCGGCCACCGCGATCGCGCTGTCGAACCCGGCCGGATATCCGACCTTGTTGCGCCCATCGTTGCCGGCGGCGGCGACGACCACCACGCCCTTGTCGCGGGCGTAGTCCACCGCGCGCTCGAGTGCCTTGGAGGCGAAGCGCCCGCCGAGGCTCATGTTGATCACGTCCGCGCCGTTGTCGGCCGCGTAGCGGATGGCGTCGGCGATCCCGCCGATCGAGCCGGCGCCGCGGCCCGACAGCACCTTGAGCGGCATGATCCTGACCGCGGGCGCCACGCCGGCGACCCCGATGCCGTTGTCCGTCGCTTGCGCGATGGTCCCGGTGACGTGGGTGCCGTGGCCGTGGTCGTCGTTGGCGTGCGGCGTGTTGTTGATGAAGTTGTATGGCTTGACGAATTCGACGCCCTCGAGGTCCTCGACCCGATGGAACCGCTCGCCGCGGTCTTCATAGGCCACGCCGGTGTCGAGCACGGCCACCGTCACGCCCGCGCCGTCGGCGAGCTTCCACGCCGCGGGCATGTGGATCTGGCGAAGGTGCCACTGGTGCGGATACAGCGGATCGTTGGGGAAGCCGTCGTCGGGCTCGACGTCGACCTCCACCTTGGGCTGCCAGCTGGGATCGAGCGAGACCTTCGCGTCCGGCTCGACGAACTCGACCTCGGGGCGCTCGGACAGGGCGGCCATGATGTCGGCCTGCTCCGCGGGCTCCACCTCAGCCCGGTAAAAGTGCCGATCGGCGGCGTGATCCGATATCGGCGACAGCTCGATCCCAAACTCGCTCTCGAGCTTCGCGATGTCCCGGTCGCTCGTGCCGGCGTCGAGGTCGACGAGCAGGGCGTCGCGCTCGTAACTCCCTTGAGGGAGGGAGGACAGCTCCGCTTCGTCGGCGCTTTCCAACCAGTTCGCGGCGCCGTGATCCTCGCCGCCCCCGGGCCGGAAAAACCACCACACGAGCAAGATGGCGAGGAGAACGAGGAGCCAAATCAGGCTGCCGCGCTTTTTTCGGTCTTCGCTTCGGTCGTCCATGGCCGCGTGAGTATAGACCCCACGGGCTAGACGAGCACGGGGGAATCGCCCCCGGTGGCCATGCCGGCCGTGGCGAGCCGGGTGTCCAGCGCGCGATCGTCGGCGAGCGCTTCCAAATACGCGCGGATCTCCGGAACGCCGGAGACCACGCGCTCGACGTACTCGCGCGCCAGAAACAGGAGCGTGGTCGGCTGTGTGGTCCTCACCGTGGCCGTCGCTCCGCCGCCGCGGAGAAGGGCCATCTCCCCGCAGATATCGCCGGCTCCGAGGCGACTTACGGTTTGAGTGCCCGTCTCGCCCGCGACGATGACGTCGCACCCGCCAGAGAGCAGCACGAAGATGCCGGCGCTCGGTTCGCCCTGGCGGATCACATCACTTCCGGCGCCCACGTCGTGGCTCGTGAATCGGCGCAAAAGCTCCCGCTTTTGCGTCTCGGAAAATGGGCGGAACAGGGGACTCGTGGCCAGCAGGTTGCCGAGCAGGCGATCCTTGGTAAAGCGATGAAGGGCGCTCGCCACGGCCTCGAGCTCGCCGGCCAGAGCCGACAGGGACTCGCGGGTGATCTCGAGTATGTCCGCGCTGCGGACGACGGTGACCGACGCGCTCCTTGGCTGGGCGGAAATGAGCGCCATTTCGCCGAACACCGCCCCGTCGGACAGCTCGGCCAGGTCGCGGCGACCTTCGCCCTGCCCGCTGGTCACCCTGACGGCGCCCGTGGCCACGAAGTAAAACGACGTCCCGGGCTCCCCTTCGCGAATCACCACGCTGCCGGTGGGCAGGCGATGGACGACGAGGGTGGACAGCACCCGGCGAAACGCGGCCTCGCTCAGCTCGGAAAACAGCGGAATCGGGTGAAGGGCGTCCGGATAAGCAGCGTAGTCGGCGGTGCAGTGGATGGCCCGGCTCGCGGCTTTCGACGCCGCGGCGCCATCGTCGGCGGCGCCGGTCGGCGGAGCTGTTACGGGGGTGTCGGCCGGCGGCAAGCTCACCCGGCCTGCGCGCCGCTCGAGCAGCTCGGACTCGCTCCCGTAGTAGGTCACCAAAGCGGCGAGGATATCGTCGGCGTCACCGCCCAGGCTTTCGAGGACCCGCGCGCACACCACCGCGGCCAACGGGTGACCGGAGCGAAGGGCATAAAACCCCGTCTCGCGGAGCGCCGCCGCCGCTTCTCCGCTGTACCCGAGGGCGGCGAGGCAGTCGGCGACGCCGATTCGGCACTCGAAGTCCAGCGGCGCGGCTTCGAGCGCTGCGTCGAACAGGCGGAGAGCCTCCCAGACCTTTCCTGCTGCAAAGTGCTGCGCCGCCCGGGTCTTCGCTTCCGCCAGCTCCATGGGCCAAGGATACGCCAACCGCCTGCAGCGCAAAAGCCGCCTCATCCCGGCCCCGCGGCGGCGCTTGGTCGCGTCCGTCCGCGCCCGCCCAGCCCCCGGCGAGCGCGAGCGCGACGAGCGGCCCGGCCGAGGCCGGCCGGCTCCCCGTCCGTTTAACACCAGCCACCTAGCGAGGAGCGAGCTCGACCGATTGAAGCTCTCCGCACCGAGTGCGATACTCCGAGCCCGCGCAGACGTCCCGTCGCCGCGCACATGAATGCGGAGGAGTCCTCCTTGAAGACTTGCGTCGATTGTCAGCGGGCGATCCCGGAGGAGGCTATCCATTGCGTGTTCTGCGGCGTGCGGCAGCCGGCGCC
>SLNH01000168.1 GCA_007133195.1 Nannocystineae bacterium
CCGCCGATCCGTTTCAGGACGCGCTCGGCGCCGCGCACCGCGATCACCGCGAGCGGAGATACGAAAGCGCCCTCGAGCACGTTGACCGCGCGCTCGAAGTCCGGCCACACAGCAGCCGGGCACTCACGCTCAAGGCCGAGACGCTCACCTCCCTCGGCCGTACCGCCGAGGCTCGCGAGCCGGCTTCGAGGGCAGTCGAGGTGACGCCGACGCGCGCGCCCGCGTGGTTTACCAAAGGCATGGTCCACTACGAGCTCGGCGAGCGAGGCGAGGCGCGCTCCGCCCTCGAGCGCTATCTCGAGCTCCGCCCGGACGGACCTCACGCCGACTCTGTCGAGCTCCTCCTCGAGGACCTATAACGGCCCTGCGCTTGCGCGGTGGTGGCGTTTTTGCTTGAGTCGCTCTGTGCTCGTGCTCGGGCTCGAAAGCTCTTGTGACGAAACCGCCGCGGCCGTGGTCGAGGACGGCCGGCGGGTGCTGTCGGATGTAGTCGCGTCCCAGGTGGACATCCACGCCCGCTACGGGGGCGTGGTGCCCGAGCTCGCCTCGCGCGCCCACGTGGTTCACATCGTCCCGGTCATGGAAGAGGCGCTCGCCCGCGCCGGCGCAAAGCTAGGCGATCTCGATGGCATCGCGGTAACCCAGGGCCCGGGGCTCGTGGGTGCGCTCCTCGTGGCCGTGCAGGCGGCCAAGGCGCTGGCCTACGCCCGCGACCTCCCCCTCGTGGGCGTCCATCACCTCGAAGGCCACCTGAGCGCCGTCTATCTGGAGGACGAGTTTCCCTCCTCCCCGCATTTGGCGCTCGTGGTGTCTGGCGGCCACACCTCGATCATCCGCGTCGACCGAGGGGGCGATCTCGCCGAGCTCGGCGCCACCCGGGACGACGCGGCCGGCGAGGCGTTCGACAAGGTCGCCAAGCTTTTGGGCCTCGGGTATCCGGGAGGGATCGCCATCGACAAGCTCGCCTCGCAGGGCGATCCGGAGGCGGTGCCGTTTCCGCGCGCCATGACGAGGCGTGAGACCGGGTACGAGTTTTCGTTTAGCGGGCTCAAGACCGCGGTATTGAACTGGGTTCGAGAAAACGGGGTGCCGGAGGGACAGGCGCTGGCGGATTTGTGCGCCAGTTTTCAAGCCACGGTGGTCGAGGTGCTCGTGCGCAAGACCCGCCAGGCCGCGGCGGCCGAGGGATTGGATCAGGTGCAGGTGTGCGGTGGAGTGGCGGCCAATTCGGCGCTGCGAGCCGAGCTGCGCCGCGCCGGGCGAGACGACGGCTTCAGCGTGTACATCCCTTCACCCGTGCGATGCACCGACAATGCGGCGATGATTGCCGCCGCCGGTCACGCGCGGCTCGTGCGCGGTGAACGCGCGACGAAAGAGCTGACCGCCACCTCGTCGTTCCCTCTGCCCGGCTCGCTCCCATGACGGACGCATTCCCGGATCCCCGGGTGCTCTTGCGCCGCTACGGCCTTTCCGCGAAGAAGTCCTGGGGCCAAAATTTCCTCGTCTCCGAGCGAATCTACCGAGCCATCGTCGATGCCACCGTGTGCCGCGACGACGATTGGATCGTCGAGATCGGGGCGGGTTTGGGCACGCTCACCATGCGCCTCGCCCAGCGGATTCCGGAGGGGCTGCTCCTCGCAGTGGAGCGCGACCGCGACATGGTGCGGGTTCTCGAGGCGGAGCTCGGGCTTTTGGACAACGTCGAGATCGTGGCGGCGAACGCCATGAACTACGATCTGGTTGCCGCCGCCCGCTGGCACGGCGACCCGGTCGCGGTGTGCGGCAACCTCCCCTACCAGATCGCCTCGCAAATTCTTCTTCGCATCGTGCGCGCGGGTGAGCACGTCTCGCGGGCCGTCGTGATGCTCCAGCGCGAAGTGGCCGATCGCCTGCTCGCCGCGCCCGGCACCAAGGCGTACGGCGCGCTCGGGGTGCTGGTGCAAACCTACGCCGGGGTGCGCCAAGTCGTTCGGGCCAAACCCGGCGCGTTTTCCCCGCCTCCCGACGTGGAGTCCACCGTGGTCAAACTGATCCCCCGGACGGCGGCGGCGAGCGTGCGCCGTGATCCCGAGCACTATGCGGAGGTGGTCCACGCGGCGTTCGGCCAGCGCCGAAAGACGCTCCGCAACGCCCTTCGCGGCCAATACGGGGCGGCGGGCCCCGAGGGGCTTGCTCGCGCGGGGATCGACCCCGAGCGCCGGGGCGAGACCCTGTCGCTCGCGGAATTCGCAGCGCTCGCCGAGGCGCTCCCGCGCCGGGCGGGATCCTCGTCGTCCGAGGGGTGACGCCGTGCCGGAGCTGCCCGAGGTCGAGACCGTAAGGCGCACGCTCGCGCCCGCGCTCGGCGGCTGCGTGACAAAGGTGTGGACGAGCGGTAAGTCGCTCCACCTCGGCCGGGAAGTAGACGCGAGCGCGCTAGGCGACGCGGCGCGCGGCGCGAAGCTCGAGGCGATCGAAAGGATCGGCAAGTACCTAATCCTCGCGTTTTCCGGGCGCGACCAGGTGGTTTTGGTCCATCTCGGAATGAGCGGACGGCTTTGGCTCCAGCGGGCCGGGGCCGAGACCGATCCACACGTGCATGTCCGGTTTTTTTTCGAAGGCAGGGGCGGGGATATCGACAGGGAGCTCCGGTTTCGCGACCCGCGACGATTCGGCCTCGTCACCACGGCCAGGCGCGGCTTCGAGCGCGAGCATCCGGCGCTTTCCCGGTTGGGCGTGGATCCGCTCGTCGCCCGGGCGCAAGGCGGTGGGAAATCGCGCTTGGCGCAGGCGCTTGTTAGCGGGTTTCGCGGCCGCACGATTCCGCTCAAGGCCGCGCTCCTCGATCAGCGAACCGTGGCCGGCATCGGCAATATCTACGCGTCGGAGGCGCTTTTCGAAGCGCGGCTCGACCCGGCGCTCCCCGCAAAAGCGCTCACGACGAGCGGCGCCACGAGACTCGCGCGCGCGATCGACGATGTGCTTTTGCGGGCGCTCGAAAACGGCGGAACGAGCCTTCGCGACTTCGTCGCCGGCGACGGTACGAGCGGGCAAAACGCCGAATACCTCCGGGTCTACGATCGAGGCGGCGCCGCCTGTCCCCGCGCTCGCTGCAAAGGCACCATCGAGCGTGCGGTCATGCAGGGGAGAGCCACGTACTTTTGCCCGCGCTGTCAGCGCCGCGCGAGCACCGCCGAAACGCCGTGACGGCCTGCTGCCTCGGGACCGCCAGGTCACAGTGGCGGGCGACGATGGCATAATGCGGAGGCTCGGGGACTTGGAGCATGGCGCGAGAAGATCCGGACGAAACGCTGATGCTGCGCTACCAAGGGGGCGACGCCAGCGCGTTCGAGATCCTTTTGTCTCGGCATGAGCGGGGCGTGTACAACTTCATCCTCCGTTCGGTGGGCGCTCCCGCCGTGGCGGAGGACCTTTTGCAGGACACCTTTCTCCGGGTGATCAAAGGGGCGCCGAGCTACCAAAAGCAGGCGAAGTTCACCACCTGGCTGTACACGATCGCGCGCAATCTGTGCGTCGATCGCAGCCGCCGGCAAAAGCACCGAAAGGCGCAGTCCCTCGATCAACCGCTGCGCGACGACGGGAGCGCGTCGCTCCTGGATGTCCTCCCTGATCGCGGGCCCGGGTCCGAGCGGCAGGCGGCCCGCGGGGAGCTGAAAGCTAGGCTCGAGGCGGCCATCGCCGCGCTGGGCGATGAGCAGCGCGAGGTGTTTTTGCTCCGCCAGTTCCATGATCTACCGTTCAAGGACATCGCCGAGATCGTGGGCGTCTCGGAAAACACCGTAAAGAGCCGGATGCGGTACGCACTCGAAAAGCTTCGGCTCGAGCTCGAAGAGTTCGAGGACATGGCCAAGGCGCTGCCGGGCTAAGCAGCGGGGCGTTTTCGTGGGTTGAAGGCCAGCGAGAAGGATCGATTCCATGTCGACAACAACATCCCACTTGCAAACGGCAAACAAACTGGGAGTGCTCGCGGCGCTGGCCCTGCTCGTGGCCGCGGGGGGCAGCTCGTGTACGCGGGATAACCCGGCCTACTGCGAGGGTGACGACGATTGCGATACGGCCGGGCACACCTGCGACACTGAGCGCCGTGAGTGCGTTCCCGTGGGAGGCAGCGACGGCGGCGGGGGAGGCGATCTGTGCGAGGAAAACGCCGACTGCGAGGACGAAGGCGCGCGCTTTTGCTCGAGCGAGGGGGCGTGCATCTCGTGCGAGGGCGGCTGTGACGTCTACGTCGACCGCTCTGAAGGGGACGACGACGGGCTGTGCGGCGCGGACGACGCCCCTTGCGAATCGATCAGCCGCGCGATCGAGCGGCTCCCTGCCGAGTCGGGCGGCACGGTGTGGATCGGCGGGTCGGGCGGCTCGACCCATTACAATGAAAACCTCGTCGTGGGGGCAGACCAGTTCGACGGCGGGGTTTCGCTGTCCCTGCGCGCAGGCGCTGGTGGCGGTGACGTGACGATCGCGCCGGCCAGCGACGACGTGCTCATTCGGCTCGAAAACGGGCCCGATCTGCACATCGAGGGCCTGCGCCTCGAGGGGCGCGGCGACGTCGAGAGCGTGGTTTCGTGCCGGGCCGCCACGCTGTCTTTGCAAGACGTCGAGATCGCCGACGCGGAGTCGGCGGGCGTCGATGCCGACGAGTGCGACGTGGTCATCTCCAGATCGCTCGTCGAGGACGCCGGCTTTGCCGGAATTTCGGCGGAAAACGAGACCACGCTCGAGGTCTCGGGCAGCGAAATCACCGGAAGCGGCGAGGCCGGCGACGACGACAGCGCAGGCATCTACGCCGACGGAGCCGCGCGCGTGGTCGTCACGGACTCGACCATCGCCGGCAACGAATCGCTCGGCATCCACGCCGAGGACACCGAGCTGTATGTCCAGCGAACCCGCATCGAGGAAAACCAGGCCGGCGGCCTTCGCATCGTCGACAGCTACATCGAGGTGGCAAACAACCTGATCGTGAAAAACGGCTCGGCGGACAGCGAAATCGGCGGCGTCTTCGCCCGCATCGACGACCTGCCGGACGGCGCCCCGAGCGGCGGGCTGTTCGCGTTCAACACCGTCGCCGACAACTCCGCCGACGACGAAAGCGGCGATCTGGCCTACGGCGTCAACTGCGGCGCCCACGATGTGAACGCCTCGAGCAACATCGTCTACTTCGAAAGCGAGGAGCTCCAGGCGCTCAGCGACGGCTGCGATTGGGACTGGACTTACTCGAACATCGATCCGTCAAACGGCGTTCCAGATGGCATTTTTGACGGCGATAGCAACAACGCGGGTGACGATCCGGAGCTCGACATCGACTTTCAGCTTACGAACGACTCCCAATGCATCCAGGGCGGCGAGCCAGGGCTCGAGGAGGCTGACGCGGACGTCGACTTGGCCGTCGACTTCGCGGGAGAGTCGAGGCCCGAGGGCGATGCGCCGGATTGCGGCGCCTACGAATACCGCGAGTGAGGAGCCGGATGTGTCTCCGCGAAGCTTCGTTAGGAATGGAAGGAGCGTAGATATGCGAGATTTGGTGGTGATCTGTGGGGTCTGGCTCGCGATGCTCGCGATCCTCTCAGGTTGCGGGGAGGTCAGAGAGAGCGTTCCAGACGCGAACAACCAGTCGGACGTCGACAGTAGCGGAGGCGATCAGTGCACGGAGAGCGCAGATTGCGACGGGGCCGAGGCCGGGTTTTGCTCGAGCGCCGGCGAGTGCGTGGCATGCGATGGCGAGTGCGACATCTATGTCGAAGGGGCCGATGGTGACGACGAAGGGCTTTGCGGCGCCGAGGGATCTCCATGCGCGACCGTCACACGCGCGCTCGAGCGCCTCCCCGCCGAGCAGGGAGGTAGGGTCTGGATCGGCGGCACGGGTGGATCGCTTGATTACAACGAGAACCTGCGCGTGGCCGGTGACTCGTGGGGCGAGGGGGCCGCACTCCGGCTTTTGGCGAACAACGACGACGGCGACGTAACGCTCGCGCCCCAAACTGACGATGTGCTCATTCGGGTCGACGGCGGAACGCATCTGCGCCTCGAGGGTCTGCGCCTCGAAGGCAGCGCCGGCGCCGAGAGTGTCGTGTCCTGCAGGGGGGCCGAGCTGACCTTGCAGGATGTGGACATCCGCGATGGGGAGGCGGCGGGCGTCGATGCCCACGAGTGTGACGTGGTCATCGCTCGGTCGCGCGTCGAGGATGTTGGCTTTGCCGGCATCCGGGCGGAAAACGGAAGCTCGCTCGATGTGTCCGAGAGCGAGATCTCGGGCAACGGCGCTCCCGATGACCTGGGCAGCGCCGGAATCTACGCCAGCGGGGCCGCGCGCATCGTCGTCGAAGACTCGACCATCGCCGGCAACGCGTCGCTCGGGATCCACGCCGAGGACACCGAGCTTTATGTCCAGCGAACCCGCATCGAGGGAAACCCGGCCGGCGGGCTACGCATCGTCGATAGCTACATCGAGGTGGTAAACAACCTGATCGTAAACAATGGTTCGCCGGACAGCGAGATCGGCGGCGTCTTCGCCCGCATAGACGACCTGCCGGACGGCGCCCCGGCCGGCGGGTTGTTCGCCTTCAACACCGTCGCCGACAACGCCGCTGATGACGACAGCGGCGATCTGGCCCACGGCGTCAACTGCGGTGACCACCCCGTGAACGCCTCGAGCAACATCGTGTTTTTTAGCGACTCTGAGCTTGGGTCGATCAACGAAGGCTGCGAGTGGACCTGGACGCACTCCAGCATCGATGCTGATCAAGGTGTCGCGGACTTTATCGACTTCGGCGGGGAATCCGAAA
>SLNH01000232.1 GCA_007133195.1 Nannocystineae bacterium
ACGTCGACCCGCGCGTTTTCGACCGCGCGCGTAACCCCGTCACGCTCTCGTGGTTCAAGGCCAGCGCCCGGGCATGTCTCGCCAAGCTGCCGCGCTATCTGACGATTCTCGACGAGCATGGCGTGGGCTACGACAGGGTGCGCTCGCACGCGCCCGGTCGCATCGTGTACGAGGACGAGCTCCAGGTCGTTGTTGCTCCGTCGGTTCGCGAGATCATCTGAGGACAGCAGAGGTGCGCGCGTCCCGTCGGCGGTGCGCAGCCGCCGCTGGCCGCGATCATGCTCGGGCGCTGCGGGAGCGAACGATTGGAGGCCGAGAACGTTCCATGGACGGGGTCACGCTCCACCCCTGTCATGGACGGGGTCACGCTCCACCCCTGTAGTTTCCCTGTCATGGACGGGGTCACGCTCCACCCCTGTGTCATGGACGGGGTCACGCTCCACCCCTGTTGTCATGGACGGGGTCACGCTCCACCCCTGTAGTTTCCCGGACTCGCTTAGGTTCTGCGAAGAAGTGACAAAGTCCAGAATGCTAGACTTTGTCACTTTTCCTGAGAACCCTAGGTGCGATGCGCACTTGCAACCCTGGCGCGTGACCCCACGGCCTACCTAGGTGCGATGCGCACTTGCAACCCTGGCGCGTGACCCCACGGCCTACGGGTGCTGGGAGTGCGTGCGATAGTACGTTCTATGCCGGGTGAAGCGAAGCCGAAGGTTCAGCTCGTGGGCATCGACTGCGCGGTGGACGCGCGCAAGGTGGGGCTCGCGAGCGGCAGTGTGGAAAACGGTCGAGCCGTCGTAAAGGAAATCACAGCTCCGAGATCGCTCGAGGACCTTGTCGAGAACGCTGCGGCGGTCGTCAGAGAAAGTCCGGCGAGCCTGATCGCGCTGGATGCGCCGCTGGGTTGGCCGCTGGGCCTCGCACAGGCGATGGCGCGGCATTCGGCCGGGGACCCTCTGGGTTGCACGGCGCACGAGATGGCGCGGCGACGGACGGATGATGTGGTGTGTCGCGAGCTGGGGAGGCGGCCGCTCGACGTGGGGGCGGATCGAATCGCCCGTACTGCGCATGCGGCGTTGGAGCTTCTGGCCAAGGTGCGGGCGCGAGCCGAAGTTGACGTGCCGCTGGCCTGGACGCCTGGAGTCATACGCGGCGCGGCTGCCATCGAGGTGTATCCCGCGGGCACGCTCGCGAGCCGAGGACTGGATCCGCGCGGGTACAAGAAGGGACCTGCCGCTCGGAATGCGCGGGCGCGGCTTACGCAGGCCGTGCGGGCCGAGCTGGAGCTCTCGGAACAGGTCGCGCAGGCGATGGTCGGTTCCGATCATGCACTCGATGCCGCGCTGTGCGTGCTCGCCGCAGCCGACTTTCTCCGGCGTGATGTGCTCGAGCCCGAGGACGACGCGCGTGCACGAAGGGAGGGTTGGATCTGGGTGCGGCCTCGTCGCGATGGCCATTCGAACAAGGCGTTCGGGCCCTCGAAAACGCGCGGCAGCAGCTAGGAGGACCGCGCCGCTTCACGTCGGGGCGCTTCCTCACGGCCTCACCCAGAGAGGGCCGGACGGTGTAGAATGCGCGTGATGTCGGCGAAGACGCCGGAGGGGGGCGACGGACAGAGCGCGGGACCCCGAGAGGGCAAGACGAAAGCTCGTCCGACGGGTACCGAGGCGACCGTGGGCGCCGGAGGGCCAACGGATGACGACCTCGCCACCGGGGAGACCCTGGCAGGCGGGCAGGCGACGGGCTCGGATCCTGGCCAAAAGCCTGCGCCCAATGCATCCGTAGCCACGGGAAAGACCCTGGCTGCCCCGGGACCGGAGCTCGCATCCAACGACACCGTGGCCGCACCGGTGCCGACGGATGCTGCGCACGTCCGCGCCGAAGATCGCGGCCAGGGCGGAGAAAGGCGAAACGCTCCCCAGGCGAAAACAGCCCATGATGCGTCGATCTTCGCGCGGGGGACGACCCTCGGCCGCTATGTTGTTCTCGACATCCTCGGCAGCGGTGGGATGGGGGAGGTCTATACCGCCTACGACCCCGAGCTCGATCGGAAGGTCGCGCTCAAGGTGATCCGTCCGGCGCTCGCCAGGACGGCGGCATCTTCGACAGCGCGCGCTCGGCTCCTCAGGGAGGCCCAGGCGATGGCCAAGCTCTCCCATCCGAACGTCATCCCCGTGTTCGACGTGGGAACCGTCGACGGCGACGTGTATGTGGCGATGGAATATGTCGAGGGCAAGGACGTAAGAGCCTGGCTCGAGGCCAAAGAGCGAAGTTACGCCGAGGTGCTCGAGATCTTCAGCGCGGCAGGGCGCGGTCTGGCTGCCGCGCACGAGCAAGGCCTCATCCACCGCGACTTCAAGCCGGACAACGTGCTCCTCGGCGACGATGGCCGCGTCCGAGTCATCGACTTCGGGCTAGCTAGGCGTGAGGCCTACGCCTCTGCGGCCGAGGAATCTCCGCCGGTCGAGCTTGCGCGAGCCCGGCAGCCCACCGACGAGACGACCACCCAGGCCGGTGCGATGATGGGCACGCCCGCCTATATGGCGCCTGAGCAGATCGCCGGAGCCGCCACGGACTCCCGCACTGATCAATATAACTTCGCCGCTTCGCTCTACGAAGGGCTCTTCGGCCAGTTGCCGTTTTCCTCAGAATCCCTTGCCGAGCTCGCGAGCCGCAACGAGCCACGCCCACCCCCCGAAGCCAGTGGCGTGCCCGGCTGGCTGGCTGCGGCTGTAAATCGAGGCCTCGAACCTGATCCCGACCGGCGCTTCGCGTCGATGGACGAGTTTCTCGCCGCCATCACACCGCCTAGGCCGCGCCGCCTCGGCTGGATCGCCGCTGCCGCCGCTTTCGCGGCTCTCGGCGGCGCCGGCGTCGTCGGCGCCGTGATGGTCGCGGGAGACGAACCCTGCCGCGATCTCGGGAGGGAGCTCGAAGGGATTTGGGACGACGAACGGAGGCACGCCGTAAAGAGCGTGCTCCTCGAAATCGACGCGCCCCACGCCGAGGCGGTGTGGGAAAACGTTGAAACCACCCTCGATGACTACGCCGAGGCGTGGATCCGAACTCGCGAGGACGCATGCCGGGCGACTGCCATCGATGGGACGCAATCAGAAGATCTGCTCGTCCGGCGCATGGCGTGCCTCGACCGGCGCCGGCACGAGCTCGACGCGATCGTCACCGTCATGCTCGGCGACGGGGAAGGCATCCTTGATAACGCCGCGCAGGCCGCCGGGAGCCTCTCCCTCATCAGCGATTGCTCGGCGACGACGAGCCTCATGGCCGCGCCTACGCCTGCCGAAAATCCCCATCTCGACGAGCTCATCGCCCGAGCCCGAGCTCTCGATGCTGCCGGGAGCTACGCCGAGAGCCACGAGGTCGCCTCCCGCGCCGCCGCCGAGGCGAGAGCGGCTGAAGCCGAGGTTTATAAAGCCCAATCGTTACACGCGCTCGGCCGCGCCGAGCGGAGGCTCGGCAAGGCCGATGACGCCCTCGAAACCTCGTTCGCGGCGGTGCGCGCCGCCGCCCGAGTCGGTGACCCGGCGCTCGAGGCAAAGGCGTGGCTCGAAGTCGCGCACGTAACGCTTGCGGATCTGGGCCGCCGCGCAGAGGCTGGCCGTTGGACCAGACACGCGGAGGTTGCCCTCGAGTCTGCAGGCGGAAATTTGGCCCTCGAGGCGGTCCACCGCCAGGTCGAGGCCAACGTTCTGTTTCAAAAGCGGCGAAACGAGGAAGCGCTGGCTAGCTATCGCGCCGCCGCGGCGCTCTACGCGCGGGCGCACGGCGAGGACCATTGGCGCGTGGCGATGGTGCGCCGGATGATCGGAGCCGTCTTGCGGCGGAAAGGGCGTTATGAAGACGCGGCGAGTAAGCAAGAGCAAGCGCTCGCTGGATTCGAAGCCGAGCTCGGCGCGAAGCACCCGGAAATTACCCTCGCCCTCGAAAGCCTCGGCCACTCGCAGGGCAGACTCGGCCTAGTCGACGACGCCAAGGCCGCCTATGAGCGGGCGCTCTCGCTGAGCCGGACTACTCTGGGCGAGGATCACCCGCGGGTGGCGAGGAATCTCGTGAGTCTCGGAAGCCTCCATCGTCGCTATGGGCGCTACGAGCAAGCAGAGGACTACATAGAGCAAGCGCTTCAGATCCGGAGGAAGAGCCTCGCCTCCGACCATCCCCAGATCGCTGCGACTACGCTTCGGCTCGCGAGAAAACGGCTCCTCCTTGGCGAGATCGATGACGCCCTCGTCCTGCGGCGCGAAGCGCTCGGATTGCGGGAGACGATTTTCGGCTCCGAGGATTCGAGGACCGCTGGGAGTCGTTCGCTCTACTGCGACGCGCTTCGGATGAAAATGCGCCTCGCCGAAGCTCGCCGGCAATGTGAGCAGGCCGTTTCCTATCTCGAGGACGCCGATTCGCCTGGAAGCCTCGCAAGCGCGCTGTATCACCTCGGCCTCGTCGATCTCGAAGCTGGCGCCGTATCTGCGGCGGTCGAACGACTCGAGCGCGCCTATGAGCTACGGCTCGAGGCTTCCGACCCGGCGAGAGCGCGCGAGACGGCCGAGACCGCCTTCGCATTGGCGCGGGCGCGGGCGGCGGCGGCTCCGCAGTCTGCGGCGGCTACGGAGCTCGGTGAATCGGCACGTGAAAGGTTCGCTGCGCTTCCACCGGGAGAGAGGAAGCGGCTCCCCGAGCTCGAGGCGTGGCTAGACGAGAGAAGGGACCAGTCAGATGACTGAAAGGAATGGTATTAGGCTGCGGAGTCGGCGCGTGTGCTTTCCCGTGGTTTGCGCAAATCGCGGGTGCCGAGGTGCCCGTGTGCGAATGTCGGCGGGGCGCACGCTCGACCTAGGACCAGCGCCAGCCCAGCCGGACGACAGCTCGCAGGGTTCACCCGGGGCACGCCCGGCAGTCCGGTGGCGGCGGGCGAACACGGCGGTGATGCTCCTTGCTGTCGCGTCGTTGTCATGGACGGGGGCTTCGGCCTGCGACGTTGGAGGCCGAGCGGAGGAGATGAGCCGGATCGCGAACGCGGTCTGGGTGGGAGGCGGAGACGCGCTCTTGGTCGTCGAGTGGAGCTATAGGACGCCAAACCCCGATAGGAACTTCTTCGCGGATTCCGATATCGAAGACTCCAAGGTTTCGGGCTATCTGATTCCGGACTCTGAAATCGGAGAGGACGGCGACATCGAGCTCGAGACATGGCACGGAAGCGAGCTGATTTCCTCACGGAGTCCGGTGTTCTCTTACGAGGACACCTCCGTCGGCGCTCGTGGAGATATTCAGTACCAAGCGATCTCCCTCATAAGGCACGATGGGCATTATAGCTTGTTCGTCCCGAACGATCGCGCGCCCTACCGTGTCGAGTTTTCGCCGTCCGAAGCGGATGTCACGACGGACATCACAGTCATGGAGGCGAATGAGCAAAAGCTCGCTGAGCCATCCTTTGACGATCTCGAAGAGGCGCCGCAGGATATCGCCGGGGCGGCGTCGCCTCGAGCTCTGCTTCCCGACCTCGATGGTGAGAGTGCAGGCGTGGTTTGGACCACGGCGATGTCGGCCGGTGGCGCAGGGAGTTTCATCTTCATTCACATGCTCTCGGTTCACGATGCGCAAACTGGGGCTATGCGCTACGCCTTGCGACTGAGCTCGAGCGACGAAGCTGACTATCCGTGGAGTGAGGACATCTCGAGAGGACCCGCGGGTTACAGTCTGTTCTTTCTCGACGCCGCAGACTCGGACCAGCAGGTAGAGCCTGTCGTCGACGGGCGCGTGCCCTCTGGGATGTTTATCGGGGACTTCCGCCTGTCTGCCGACGGCGCCTCGGATTTTCGCGGCCGGGGCTATTGGGCGCCGGTGTCGCCAAAGCTCGCCGACCTCGATGAGGAAGCGCTCTCCCTCGCCAGGCGGGTTCAGCGATTCGAGATCGAAAACCTCCCCGACGTGAAGGCTGAAGACAGCGGCTACAGCTATCTCTCGCACCCCGCCACGGGCCGCATCTGCCCGCAGGGCCGCCAAATCGAGTACGAGTCCGACGACGCAAACTCGGGCGAGGGACGAATTCGCATTCGCGGGGGGGCAAGCGAGCGGTAAGCTTATCTCACGTGGGCGGCGTCGCGATCCCAGCGGGGGCGTCTACAACATATGCGCGAGATCGGAGTCAGGTGCATGGGCCCGGCCGGGCAGCGCGCAGAGAAGGAGCCGCATCGGGCCACACTATCAGGCGCCGTCGCGATCGTCTCCTAGCTGCCTCGCCCACGACTACTCCGGGCGCTGGCATCGGCCATGAGAGGGTGAGCTCAGCACGCCCTGGACACCTCGTGTACGAGACTCGGTTCGGGTTTTCGCCGTACCGGCGGCTTGCGGAGAGAAATGACAGGGTGGCAGGGCTTCGCCTGCGCACGCGCCCGCGGGGGAGCCGAAAAACACGCTGAACGCCGTCGCCGCCGGACACGATGTCAGTTAGCCTTTTTACCAAAGAGGCCTCCCTCCGGAAACTCCGTGCGGAGATCGTGCCGCCGTCGCCACGGCCTCTCAACCTCGCAATTTCGAGCTCGCCTCGCGCCATCTCGATGCGGACCCTGCGGCCAAAGGTAGGCGCCAAGGTGAGTGGCTCTGGGCCCTGGAGTTGGATGGTGGCGTGCGCGCTGGTCGCCGCCGCAGTCGCGTTCGGCCCGGACCCGGCGCACGCCGAGGTCGAGCCCGAGAGTCGTCACTACGGCGGCTGGGTGCTGGCGTCGGATGCCGCGGCAGCCGGCCCCCCGGCGGGCTATTCTGTTGTTAGGAGAGGGTTTGCCGACTGAGCGCAACCACGTCGAGGATCTCCGCGGAGCGACGCGTCTCGTAGTCGAGGCGACGAAGGCAGTCACCGACCTCGTCGAGGAGATGCAAGGGACCATCGGCGGTGGTCCCGCGGTCCTCGGAAGGCCGCTCGAGACGCCGACTCGCCGTTTGGCAGCGCCGATCTACGGCTACGTTCGCGCCGTCACGGGGCTCGTCGGCGCGGGACTCGATCTCTCCCTCGCAAAGCTCGCCTCCGCGATCGGCGCGAGCCGGCCTCGTCCCGAGCACGAGGCGATCTTGGCCGCGATGAACGGCGTGCTCGGCGATTACCTCCGGGAGACCCGAAATCCGCTGAGCATCGACATGCGGTTTCGTCACGGTGGGCGACCGCTGACACTCGAGCGCGAAGCGCTCGCGGAGGCGATTCCTCAGCCCGGCGCCAAGCTGCTCGTGCTCGTGCATGGCTCGTGCATGAACGACCTGCAATGGAATCGCACGGGACACGATCACGGCGCCGCCCTCGCGCGCGACCTGGGCTACACGCCGATCTATCTTCACTACAATAGCGGCCTGCACATCTCCACGAGCGGTCGCGAGTTCGCGACGCTCCTCGAAACGCTCGTCTCGGTCTGGCCGCTAGAGCCCTCGGAGTTGGTCATCCTCGGCCACAGCATGGGCGGTCTCGTCGCACGCAGCGCGTGCCACCATGCCGAGGGTGAGGGCCACGCCTGGCGCGCAAAGCTGGGCACGCTTATTTGTTTGGGCACGCCCCACCACGGCGCGCCGCTCGAGCGGGGTGGCAATTGGGTGGATTTTCTTCTCGGGATCAGCCGCTACAGCGCACCGCTCGCCCGGCTGGGCACGATCCGCAGCGCCGGCGTCACCGACCTGCGGTTCGGGAGCGTGCTCGACGAGGACTGGCAAGACGTCGACCGCTTCGCCTTTGGCACCGACTGTCGCGCCCCGGTTCCGTTGCCCGAGGGCGTGCGATGCTTCGCCGTCGCCGGCACCACGGCGCGAGAGCCCACCACCAAGCTGCCGAGCGACGGCCTCGTGCCGGTCGATAGCGCCTTGGGGAGGTGTCGTCGCCCCGAGCTGACACTCCGCTTTCCGGAAGACCACCAGCTCATCTCATTCGCCACCAAGCACCTGGACCTCCTCGACCGAGCTGAGGTCTACGCCCAGCTCAAATCATGGCTCGCCCGAGGGCTCCATTGAGGGTTGGACGGGGTCACGCTCCAGCCCTTTGGGTTCCCGGGTTGGACGGGGTCACGCTCCAGCCCTTTGGGTTCCCGGACTCGCTTAGGTTCTGCGAAAAAGTGACAAAGTCCAGAATGCTAGACTTTGTCGCTTTTTCTGGGCCCGAAGCACCAACTCGAGGACCCTGGGAGTTATCTGAATCGCAGCAAAGTGGACCTGTCGCCACGACGCTAACGTTCTTTAAGACCGTGGGGCCGTTCTCCGACCGAGTACAGCTGGCGCTCGATGTCAAGCGCTCAAGCTACGAGACCGTTCCCGTGGCCACGACGCGTCGCCAGCTAAGGCGTGAGTACCGGTCCATAGGGCCTCTTTACAGGTTTCCTGCCATCGAACAGGGAGGGCGGCGCCTTCTCGGAGCGAGCGCGATCGTTCTGCGCGGAGACGGGTCGTCCGCAGGAACTCACCCGCTATTGCCAGAGAACAGAGCGAGGGTAGAGGCGTGGGTGCAGGTTGTGGATCAAGGCCTATGGGTCCCACGGCGACGCTGATAGTTCAGCTATTGGCCGAGCGCGATCCCCGAAGGCGTGACGTTCGTGCGATCGATGTGTTCCGGGCCGGGCGTCAAAGGCTGTGGGGACCAGAGGAGCACGAAACCCGCGGGTTCGTGGGCTCTCCGTCGCCAAAGCAGGCAGCACCAGCGCTGGGTAGAATTCGCCCACTGCTCTACTTCCCCTTGAACTCTGGCGCTCGGCGGGCTGCGAAGGCGGAGACCGCCTCGCCGAGATCCTCGGACGCGAGAAAGGCCGAATTCCACGCGGCCACGTATTCGAGGCCGTCGTCCACGCTCTTGTCCTCGCCGAAGTTCATGACCTGCTTGACCCCGCGCACCACGAGCGGAGGGTTCTCCGCGATCTCCTGGGCCATCGCCCGCGCGGCCTGCAGGGCGCCGTCGCGATCCGTTGCCACCTCCGAGATCAACCCCATAGCCTGCGCGCGTTGGGCGCCGATGTCTGTGCCGGTGAGCGCGAGCTCGCGCGCGTTTCCCTGGCCGACGATCCGGGGCAAGCGCTGGAGGCTTCCTAGGTCAGCGACGATGCCGAGTTTGGTCTCCCTCACCGAGAACCGAGCGTCGGCGGACGCCGTGCGCACGTCACAAGCCGAGATGAGGTCGACCCCTCCGCCGATGCACCAGCCGTGCACCGCGGCAATGACCGGGACCGGACACTTGGCCACGGCGGACATCGTGCGCTGCAGCGAACGAATCAGCTCGAGAAGCTCCGTTCGCGGGCCGGCGAGCCCCCCGCCTGTAAAGAGCTCCCCGTACTCCTTGAACGCTTCGCGCAGATCGAGCCCGTAACTGAACTGCTCCACCTCGGAGTACAGCAGCACGGCACGCACGCCTTCGGACGACGACACCTCCCGGAACGCCGCCTCGATATCGAAAAACATCGCCGGCGGCATCGTCTTCTTTCGCAACACCACCTCGGCGATGGCACCTTCACCGCGCACAGAAACCGTGGATTCCATGGCGCGATCATGCCACAAGCCGCCTCGGCGACGGTGGGCTCATCCACTTGCGTGCCAAATGTCGGCGCCACCACGGATTCAAAAGACGACTGCGACGCCTAGGCGAGGAGTCGGTCGTCCAATGGTTAGTCTGACAGTAGCTCGACGTCGTCTTCGCCGATATACACCTGCTCTTCGAGCTTGACCCCCTCACCTCCGTCCTCGTGGCCGATGAAACTCTCCACGCACAAGGTTATGCCCGGCTCGATCACGCCGTCATAGCCGTGCGCATCGAGGTCTTCTCGATGAACGATGTAAGGGTACTCGCCGTTCATACCCGCGCCGTGGGCCAGGGCGAAGTAGCGGCGCGACTTATAGGGCCCCGGGATCTCCCAGGTAATCTCGGCGTAGTCGCGAAAGCTCATGCCCGGGCGAAGCGCTCGCAGATTGGTCTGCACTTGCTGCGGCTGGCCTTTACGACGTTCATGACTCGTAGGCGAGCTGATAGAGCCGTTTTTGTGCGTCGGTCGGCGCTCGCTCGCCACACAAAAACGTCCGCGAAAAGTCGGCGAAATAGCCGTACCGGCCGACGACGTCAGTGTCGAGGGCCATGAGGTCTCCCGCCTTTATCGTGCGGTCGCCGGACTCGGAAAACCAAGGATTGGTGCGCGGCCCCGAGGGGTCTCTCCACGTACTCGCCCCCCGTCGCGATCAGGTGGCTGTGAAGCTCGGACCACACTTCGTTCTCGGTCGCGCCGGGGCGGATGGAGCCCTCCAACCGCCGGACGCCCTCCTCGACGGCGCGCAGGCTCGATCGAATCATTTCGAGCTCGCTTGGAACCTTGATACACCGCGCCTGCTCGAGGGGCGCCTGGGCGTCGACCACCGCGTAACCCCGCGGCTCGAGGGCGAAGGCCGCCGCCGGCGTGGGATCCGGACGGGCTCCGGGGTCTCGGCTTTTCCTGCCGCGGCATCGGACGGCCCTCACAGCCCGAGTGACTCGCGCAGCGAGTCGTTGTAGGTGTCGAGCGCCCGCTCTTTCCGGCGGTCGATGGCGCCGTCAAGGGCAAAGAGGCCGACGTAGCCCGCGTGACTCGCCCCCCAAAGCCCGGTCCCGATCCAAAACGTCCGGTCAAACCGCGACTCCTCGTCGATCGCGCCTCGCACCATGAGGACGACGCCGGTCGTCCAGGTGGCGAGCGAGACCGCCGCGATTCCCCGGCCCGTCGTCTCGAGCCTCCGGGCGCTGCGCAGCGCGCGAGAGGCGGGGCTTTGCGGATCGAGGACCGCGTCGAGATCGCGGAACCGGTAGACGTAGCGGCCATCCCCGAGCCGCAGGCAGGAGGCGGTCCCGCACTGCGTCTGTGCACGGATCACGAGCGCGTCGTAGGCTCGGGCCCGTTCGGCGACGGGCGCCGAGGCGGCGGGCGCTTCGAGATCGACGGAGCGGAGCCGAGAGCCGCAGCCGTAGGCGAGGGCTGCGGCGGCGATGACGAGGGCCGTCACGATGAGTGTCCGCGTCATGCGTGTTCCTTCACCAAGTCGATCTCGTAAGAACGCACCACCGGTCCAAGGGATCTCCTCCCGATGCGAATTCTCCCGATGATTGAGCCTACACCGTGGCGCGGATACGCTTGCTCTTATGTCGCCGCCGGGAGAGTTCCGTTGCCGATGTCCGCTCTTCGCGACGGCCCTTGCCGTGGGCGCTCTTTGCACGATACCGAGGATCGCCTACGCAGACGATCGCGCGCAAAGGGACAGCCGCGGCGACCGAGACGCGGATGGGGATGGCTCCTACGTCGAGGTGCCGCCCTCGCGGGTCGAAACCTTTTTCAAGGACTTCGAGGAGACCCTCGCCGCTTACGGGACGATCGGCCTGCGCAGCCGCTTTACCGGCGACATGGAGCCAGATCGCGAGTTTTCGAGCGCGTGGGCGTTCGCCTTTCAGGGCGAAAGGCTGGCGGTGGGGACGCTTCCGGGGATCGTGCAAGGCGCCAACGTGGAGCTCGGCACGACGAGCACCGGCGGCTTTGCCTATCGCTACGGGATCGCGCTCGGGGCCGGGGCGCTCCTCGGCGGGCGAGTCTATACGGGCGCGACGCTGGGGGGAGGCTTTAGCGGCATCACCGGTGGCCGCGTGGGCTTTGGGCTCGAGGCGCCCGTGGAGGCCTTCGCCGTCGCGCGGCTGGGGAAGCGGGTGCATGTCGCGGCGCGCGGGCGCGCGCAATGGGTCTTCGGTAACAGCGCCCGCCAGGGCCGTGGGCCGGCCGGACTCGATGAGTATGAGACGAGCGCCGCGCTGGAAGTCCCGCTTTGGCATGACGCCGCGGTGAGCGTGAGCGCCCTCGCCGGCCATATGCTCGGCGGCCGCTACGTCGGCGGCACGGTGGGGCTTTCCGGGTACCTTTGGCCCGGCCTCGAGGAGCGCTGGCAACGAACGCCCGACCCGCCGCCGGACTGTCCGAGGGATAGGCAGCGCCGCCCGGCCGCGCGCGCGGGCGCCTCACCATGAGCTCCGCGCACGCGACCGCCGGTTTTCTAACGATCGTGATCGCCGCGGGCGGCGTTCATGCTGCTTGAGGTAGAAGCGGCCGGGATCGACGGCCATCTCGGCGATGAAGCGGCGCCGGTATTCGGCGAAGTCGATCGGGGGGCCGCGCTTGCCGTAGGCGGCGGCGTGAAGGGCGGGGGAGGGGCCGAGCTCTTTCCACCACGCGTCCCAGGTCTCGCGCGCGCGGGCGACGCCGCGCGGGCGATAGCGGCATACGAGGATTCGAAAGCCGTCGCCGGGCTCGGCCGGATCGTTCCACCGCCTGGTGCGCAGCTCGACCATGGGGAAGGCTAGCGCCGCGCGGCCCGCTTCGCCTCGGTGGGGCGCTCGCCGGGAAAGCAAGCTGGGAACGTACCGCCGGTGTTCCCGTCTCGGCTTTGCCTGCTTGATGTGCCTCGGCTGCATCCTAGGGTTGCAGCATGCAGTACACGCTTCGCAACGTACCGGAAGAAGTGGATCGGGCGCTGCGGGCGCGCGCTCGCCGGGAGGTCCGGAGCCTGAACGAGGCCGCGCTCGAGGCGGGCACGCCATCATCGGGATTGAGCAGGTGCTGCTCGAGCATCCGGCGCATGGCGGAATGGATCACTTAACAGGCAGGTGTTAGATGACCAAGGGAACTGAAGAGACGGCCACAATCGTTGTCAACGGTGTCCGGTTAACCTGCGAAATTCACGGAACCGGAGAGAGCCCCCTTGTCATGGTGCACGGATCATGGTCATCCCACCAAGAGTGGGATCCAGTTGTCGCCCAGTTGGCGGATTCGTTTCGGGTTCTCACCTATGACCGCCGCGGGCATAGTGCAAGCGAGGCCCCGAGCGGACAGGGCAGCGTCCGCGAGGATGTCGCCGATCTCGCCGCCCTGATCGAGCACCTGGAGCTTGCGCCCGCGTGGGTGGCTGGAAACTCGTTCGGTGGCTCGATAACGCTCCGACTGGCCGGTGAGCGACCCGACCTCCTCCGAGGCATCACAGCCCACGAGCCACCGCTGTTCTCGCTCGTTGCCAACGACTCTGCCGTAGCCCCGATGTTCGAGGAGGAGGCTCAAAGGGAAGCCGCAGTCGCCGAGCGGATCGCATCCGGTGATCATGCCGGTGCCGCCGAACAGTTTGCCGAGGCACTGGCACCGGGCCTGTGGGCCGAGTTTTCGCCCGAGATGCGGCAGACCATGATCGAAAACGCACCCACTTATCGCGACGAGGTGAACGATCCAGAACAGCTCACCTTCGACCTCGAGTGGATCAGAGACTTTTCGCGTCCGGCTCTCTTTACGCAAGGGGAGCAGAGTCCGTCCCTTTACAAAGCGGTCATCACCAAGCTCGCTGAGGCGTTGCCCCCGGCGGAAGTGCAAGAGTTTAAAGGAGCGGGGCACGTCCCACACGAGGAGCAGCCAGAAGCCTACGTCCGAGCGATCACCGACTTCATCCGCATGCACACCACATGATCGGGGCGCAGCCGCTACGCCTGGCCATATCACGCACCCCGCGCACACCGTCTACCCAGCCTCACCCGAGAACCGCGCTCGTGTTACCCACACGCCGAACGACATCGTGCGCCCGGGGCCGGCTGCGAGGTGAAGTGCTCCGAAGAGGGGCTTGAGATGGCCGGAATGGTCATGATGGGCGAGTACACCGACGGCTGCATTTGCGCCGTTCCCGGGCGGGAGGC
This sequence comes from Nannocystineae bacterium, assembly GCA_007133195.1. GTDB lineage: Bacteria > Myxococcota_A > Polyangia > Haliangiales > Haliangiaceae > SLNH01. The sequence continues at coordinate 13,703 of SLNH01000232.1, forward strand.
TCAGGTAATGGAATCGACCGCTGGCGTCGTGGGCGGCCTCGTGGCCGTGATTACGCAGCAGCGGCGCGCGAGCGACTCCGAGCACCACGCCGATTAAGGGCACGCCGGGGTCGTCGATTGCCGCCGCGCCGGCCCGCGGCGGCGCGCCGTGTGCATGAGCCCGGGGCGTGATCCGGCAAGAGGCGACCAGCTCGGCTGAGCCGAGGGCGAGGGAGCGTTCAGGCCGGGCGGATTCGGGCTCGGCGAGCCTGGCGGGCATGCTCTGGCTTGCTGGCTGGCTATTCAGCATCGGCTTCGCCGATCTGCTGTGGTGGCAGGGCCTGCTCGCGCTCGTCCTTTGGCCCTACTATATCGGCGCCGCTATCGGCTGATCGCGCCCCCACAGAACTCTGTTCGACGGCGTGTTGAGCGGGCGCCGACCGTCGGCGCCCGCCTCGGCCGGCGTTTAAGTATTGAGATTCAGGAGGTCTTTAAGATAACTTGCGCGGAGGTTATATTCCATGCCAGGAAGCCGAGGACCATGCCGCTCGCAGATGACACCCCTTCCGCCGACACGGCCGACCTTCGCGAGCTCGCCGCGCGACACGGCCTCCACCTGGAGGGCGAGCTGAGCATCAACGAGCTCGGGCTCGACTACCGGATCGCGATCGCGGCTGCCGTTGGGGGCACCCGGTGGGTGCTGCGCATCCCCCGCCGCGCCGACGTGTCCGCGAAGGTGGACAGCGAGGCCCGGATCCTGGCGATGCTCAGGCAGCAGGTGCCGTTCGACGTGCCCGATTGGCGCATCGCGACCAAAGAGCTCGTGGCCTATCCGATGCTCGAGGACTCGACCGCGATCATCGTCGAGCCCGGTTCGACCACGCCGCATTGGGTGATCGCGCAGGACTCGGAGCGCTTCGCGGACAGCTTTGCGGTGGCGCTCGCCGGCCTGCACGCGGTCCCTGTCGCCGCAGCCGACGCTGCCGGGATGCGCGTGCGCACGCCGGCTCAGGCTCGGCAAGAGGTCGCCGACGATATCGACCGCGTCCGCCGAGAGATCGCGATCAACGACAAGCGCCTAAACCGGTGGCAGCGCTGGCTCGACGACGACACGTCGTGGCCGGATTTCTGCGTGGTGGTGCACGGCGATCTCTATGTCGGCCATGTGCTCGTCGACGACAGCGAGCGCGTGACCGGAATGATCGACTGGAGCGAGTGTTGTGTCGACGATCCCACCATCGACATGACCTCGCATCTGATGGTGTTCGGCGAAGCGGGGCTGGCGAAGCTCATCGCCGACTATGAGGCCGCCGGGGGGAGGGTGTGGCCGCGGATGGCGCACCACACCAAGGAGCGGCTCGCGATCTCTCCGGTGCTCTACGCCCTGTTTGGCCTCGAGTCGGGCCACGCTGATCACCTCGCCGCCGCGAAAGCGCAGCTCGCCGCAGAGGAATGAGCGCGCGGGCGACGCCCGCGGTTATGCTCGCGGCGGGCGCGTTCCCAGACCGTGCCGGCCCGGGCTCCGGACTGGTCGTGTCGGCGGCGATCGTGGGAGGCGTGGCGATGCTCGCGCTTCGTCTTCGCTTTCGCCCGGAGGTCTCTGCGAGGCGTCCTGCCCCCTAACATCGTGGTCAACGCTGATGCCCCGCCCCAAGCTCAAATCCGATGACGAGGTCCTCGCGGCCGCCACCGCCGTGTACAAGCGCATGGGCCCCATCGACTTCACGCTAAGCGCGGTAGCGAACGAGGTGGGCCTGTCGCGCGCGGCGCTGATCCAGCGGTTCACCAATCGCGACACGCTTCTGGTCAGGATGATGGAGCGCGGCGTTGAGCAGGTGCGGGTGCATCTCGACGCCATGCCGGCCGAGCCGGGCCCACAGGGCCTTTGGGACTTTTTGAAAGCGCTGGTCCGGAGCATGGACACCAGCCGCGATTTCTCGATGAACTTCCTCATCTCCTGGTACGAGCGCCAGGTCCCCGAGCTTCGCGAACTGGCGATCCAGCGAAGCAGCTTGGTGGTCGAAGGAATTCGCAAGCGCCTGCCGCCGGGCGCGTTTGCCGGGGCAGAGCGTCTCCTCTACTCGGTCATCGCGGGCGCAGCGGCCCAGTGGGCCACCGAGCAGCGTGGCGAGCTGGCTGACCATGTGCTCGCTCAGGTGGCGGCAACGCTGCGCCTGATGTTTCCCGACCACGAAGGCTTCCGCGATCTCCACGACGAGGCGTAGCCGAAGGGGGCGCTAGTTTTCCGGCTGAGTCGAGGGGCAGCGCGCCGCCGAGCGTGCGCCGCGCACGCGATGGTACATTGGTAGGCGCCTGCCATGGACTCCGCCCGAGATAGACAGCGCACTGAGGAGCTCGCGGCGGCGATCGAGGAGATCGACGAGGCCATGCCGCCGGTCATGGACGCGTTCCTCCCGGACATCCGCGACCTGCTCGATGCTCCAGCCGTGGGGAGCTACAGCTTTCGCCAAACGAGCCAGGGCCTGCGCACCGACTTCGTCAAAGCCGTCGGCTTTGGGCGGGGCGATACGGAAGTGCGGGCGAGCATCGACTCGTTTCTCGGGGCGATGAGCGAGCGGCGGGGATTTTGGGATCCGGCCAACCCCCAGCCCGCTGAGCAAAATCGCGTGGTGGTCGTGCCGTGCGGAAGCTGGTGCGCGGGCGACGGGCCGGATGACGTGGAGCAGAGCTTGCGCGCAGCCCGGCGCAACCAGGGCCCGAGGCGCGAGTCGCTCGCCACCGTGGCCAGCACCATGTGGGAGCTCGAAAACGCGCTCCGCACGCTCGGCATGCGCGCCCACGACCAGCTAAGGGTGCTGCTTTGCGACGGCGGGTTGGCGCTCGCATGGGTCGGCGCGTTTCAGCCCGAACCCTTCCGCGCTCGCCAGCGACGCGCGCTCGAACAGATCGCCGCACCGCTTCGCAGCCGGCTTATCCTCGAGCGATACATCGCGGGAGGCGGGCTCGGTCACGCGGCGATGGAGCATATCTCTGCGCCCGCGTATGTCCTCGATGCGGCAGGACGCATCGCCCACGCCAACGCGGCGGGCCGGGAGGCACTCGGCCAAGAAGGAAGTAAGACGCGCTCGGCGCTCGCAGCCCTCGTGCGCGGGGAACGGAGCGACCCCGCGGCGGCGGTCACGAAGCTCGCCGGCGCGGGGCTGCCTCCCCAGTTTCTCGTGGTCGAATCGTCGCGAGTCGCCCGCGTTCACACCGCCATCGAGCGCGCCCGCGCAAGCTGGGGCCTTACGGCGCGCGAGGCCGACGTGCTCGCCGAGCTGGCCGACGGGCGGAGCACGCGAGACATGGCCGACAGGCTCGGCACCTCGTCGCGCACGCTCGAGATCCACGTGTCCGCGATCTTGCGCAAGGCGAGCGTCCAGTCTCGGAGCCAGATCGTCGCCGCACTATGGAGGCTCAGCGACCGCACCGAAATCGAGCGCTGAGCCTCCGAGCCACAAGGCGCCGCGGCTGGACGTCGCGTCGCGCCACTCACAACTCGAACGCGCGGCTCACCGGGGCCGGCACCTCGGCGAGAGCGTCCTCGAGCTCCGCGCGGGTCTCGTAACGTCCGAGCACCTCGCGCATCGCTCTCGTGCTCACATTGGGGCTCTCTGGGTCGCGGTCAGCTCCAGTCCATATGTCCCGCACGTCCACGACGAGCGCGGGATCCCCGTCGATCCCAGCCGGCTCCCACGCGCGGCGATCGTAGCCGATGTCGCACTCGTCCTGCGCCGGCTCGTCGGTGAGGCCGCTCTCTCCATCCTGCGAGTCCACACACAGGCGGATCACCAGGTCGCCGTCCTCGAGATTCCAGCCCACCGGGGCCAAGGGCACGAACTCCTCCGCGAACGCGTCGTATTCGAGGAGCTGCCCGCTCTGGTCATCATCGAGCTCGAGGGCGATGGGAGCGGAGAGCGGCGAGGTCGTCTCCCCGTCACCCAAAAGGTAATAACCGGCTACTTCGTCCTGCGTCCACTCGCTGTCGTGGTCGGCCGGGATCATCGAGGTGCCAAAGCCCCGCCGCTCGCCGTCGTCGTCGACTTCGACGTGCACCTGATAGGCCTCGAAGGAAAACGGTTCCATAACGAGACTTACCGTGAGCGCGTCGTCCCCCGCCTCGAGCGTGAGCACGTCGTCCGCGACCGACCAGGTTACGCTTTCGCCCGCGTTCCACCCGCCGGCGAGGATGTCGCCGGTGCCGTCATCTTCGAGGTGCACGCGAAGATCGTTGGGGTTTCGTCCGTCTTGGTCTATGGCCCCGGGGTGATCAGGGAGGAAGCCGATGACCCAGTCGCCGGCGAGCGACTCGCTGTCGATGGGGAGGGGGCTGTCCGCGTGCCAGAGCTCGGCGAGCACCACGTTCGACACGACCTCCGAGTCACCGTCTCTCACCATCTCGAACTGGCCCTCGATAAGGACGATGTCCGAGCGCTCGCCCGGGGAGAGAAGCGTCATTCGATCGAGGAGCCGTGTGTTTTGCTGCTCGCCGAGCTCGCTCTCCAGGGAGAGAGTAAGTTCGCCCTCGTAGGCATACTCAGCCACGCCCTCGTCGTACGTGAGCTCCGCGGCATCGAAACCGTGCCGGCGGAGACGCCCGGTGTCTCCATCGCCTGCTTGAAAGGCGCCGTCCCTTCCGAGCGCGTTCATCCGCGTCGTAAACACCTGCCTATAGTCGGGCTCGCGGGCACCCGACTCGTAATCGTCGTGATCGGCGCCGGGAACGGCGGCCAAGATGTCTCGCGCCTCCCCCGCCAAAAGGACTGCCTCGAGGCCACCTAGGTCGATAAAGAACTCCACGAATGCCAGGATCTCAGATGGATCCGCCGCCATCTGTTCGGTGTCGTCGAACTGGTCGAAGCCGATCCCTTCACTCGTCGCGACGCTGAGCGCAGCCGCGGAAAGGACAATTTCCCCCGGTGGGACCTCGTCCAACAGCGACTCGAAGGTCGCAAAATCGCTGACCGGAGCGCCGTCATTTCGGGCGGTGACGTGCCCGGCCTCGGCCGTGCGAAATTCATCTACGACCAGGCGCTCGAGATCGCCTTCGTCGATTTCGTCTCCGCCGCCCAAGGCCGCCTCGAGGGCGTCCCATTCGCCGACATGACTCACGTAGACCGGAGCGAGCGGCCCGGGATAATCGACGGGGCGCGCGCGGACGAGAACGTAGTCGTCGGCGTCGAAGGCCTCCGCCTCGTCCTCGTCGATTTCGAAGCGAAATTGCGTGGAGGTCTCGTCGCGCTCGGTGGTGTAGGTCTCATCGCCTATGTGTAGGTCAATCTCGACATCGAAATGCGGGACCACCTCGATGCCGCTCACCACGAGTATGTCCTCCTCGCCATTTCCGTTTCCGTTGTCGCCGTTTCCGTTGTCGCCGTTTCCGTTGTCGCCGTTTCCGTTGTCGCCGTTTCCGTTGTCACCGTTTCCGTTGTCGCCGTTTCCGTTATCGCCGTTTCCGTTGTCGCCGTTTCCGTTATCGCCGTTTCCGTTGTCGCCGTTTCCGTTATCGCCGTTTCCGTTATCGCCGTTTCCGTTGTCGCCGCTCGGATCGGGGAAATCATCGCCGCACGCGGTGCCGGCGAGGGCCGCGCCGACAATGAGGGGCATAAGCTTTGGCCCCAAACCGCCCCTTTGAGTCTTGAATTGTGGACTGTTTTGCATCCCTGTCTCCTTAGTGAGCTTTAGCTCGTGCCACGCTTCGCGGACGCGCGGCCCCTGGGCGCCGCCGCACCCGTGGCGGCCAAAGCGCAAACTCCTATGCAACGCCCGGGCCTGCGCTAAAGGCCGGTAGCTGGCGGTGAGCCCGCGCCGCGGGCCATGCACGCCACGTGGCAACACGTGTTAGCGCCACGGCAAAGCTACGCTACTGGCGGCCGCGCTGTGTCGTCAACAAACAGAACGAAGGCGCAGCATCGCCGCGCAGCACTGCGGCTACTCGTCCTCAGGGAAAACACGTAGGCGAGGTGTGGAGCCAATAATGCGGCCGCCCTGCTAGGGAGTTCTGCATGTCAAGCACGCGGGTGTCGCGCGAGCACGATCGCAAGAAACGGCCACGGGCGAAGCTGCCGGCCCTACGCACTGCGGTACCCGGCTCCCAGGGAGTCGACTCATCGGCGCCTCCCCGCACGCTCGGCTGCCACGTGGTGGCACAGCTTTGCCATGTGTCACCAAGCCGCCCGCGGCCGTGTCACCTCCGTGTCACATCCACAAAACGCTTGCATCTCAGCCACCTTCGCCGCTGTCGGGCCTGGCCTCGCGGTTGCACAAAGGCCGCGCATCGTGACGAGACTCGGTATGAAAGGAGAGCATATGCGCGCAAATGCTTCGAGACGATTCCGGGGTAGCGGCCTATTAAGTCTGTTTACCTTCCTCGCGATTGGGCTTGCTACGACCAGCGCGGCGCATGCTGAGGTCGCCACGGGGCCTCACGCGACAGACCTTTCAGAGAAAGCGACCGAGCCGGCCGCCGCCGAGGACGATCATGCCGAAGAAAACACGCTCGGCATCGATCTTCCGCCCGCGATGATGCTCGGGGATAACCGGCCGATCGCTCCCACCCCCGCAAAGCCAGCGAGGGCGAGCCTCGAGCCTCCCCTGCCGCCCGCGGCGCCTGAGACGTCCTACTCTTCATCGGCCAGCGACTCGCCTAAAGGATCGTATGAAAATCAAATTCTCCTGGTCGATGCCCTTAACCTGTTTGTGTTGAGAACGAATCCGCTCCCTATCTATCTGTTAGGCGGCGCCGCCATTCACGTGCTAAACGGGAACGAAGGGCGCGCCCTCGCGAGCGCCGGGCTGCGTTTCGGCGCGCCCATCGCGGGGATGTACGCCGGCGGTGCGGTAGCGGACGTGGACGGTGCCATCTTCGGCCTTCTCGGCGGTTTCGTGGGCGCCATGGCCGTCGATGCCTTCGTGCTCGGAAAGGACGATGGCCAATCCTCCGCAAGCAGCTCGCGCTCCGCCGTGGCGCCGCGGGTCGCGCTGCGCTCCAGTGGCCTCGAGCTCGGCGTCGGCGGCCGCTTTTGACGAGGCGCGGACGGGCCCCTTGTTCCGCACCGACTGCCACGTGGCGCCTGCCACGCGCGCACGTGTCAGGCGCGGCGCGAGCGTGGCGCCGTAACCTTGGCTGTCGCGGACTTGGGGCGTGATCAAACTGGCAACGGCATTGCATTGCGGGGGGGCGACAAGTTCACGCCTGCCCCCGACGGAAGCCATGAGTTTCGCAAAACGCCTAAACGACGCCACGCCACGCGAGCGCGATCGCTACCTCGACGCGCTCCGCGTCACCAGCATCCTCCTCGTTGTGCTCGGCCATTGGCTGGTCCGGGTGATCACGCGACAGGACGACACTCTCGAGCCGGGCTACATGCTGGTGCTCGTCCCCGAGACGCAGTGGGCGACGATCGCCTTCCAGGTGCTGCCCGTATTCTTCTTCGTGGGCGGCGCGCTAGGCGCGCAGAGCCTCCGCCGCGCCCGCGCACGCGGCGAGCGGTCGCTCCACTGGGTGCAGGCGCGCTCTCGGCGGCTCTTGCGCCCCGCCGCGTGGTTTCTCGTTCTATGGCTTCCGATCGCCGTAGTCGCCGCCGCCGCGGGCGACCCTTCTATATTCGGCGCCGACACCGCGCTCACGCCGCTTTGGTTCCTCGCGCCGTATCTCGTCGCCACCGCACTCACGCCCCTCACTCTCCGCCTTCACGAGCGCCTCGGGTCGGCTCTCCCCGTGGCCGCCGCTTCGCTCGCGGCGATCGCGATCGACGCCCACCGCTTCACCTCGCTCCCCGGCGGCCCCGACATCGCGGGCCAGCCGGCCGTCGGCGCGCTGAACTATCCCATCGTGTTTCTCGTCCTCTACCAGCTCGGCTATCTCTGGGCCGACGATCGCCTCCCGCACGTGCGCCGCGCGCGGTGGCTGCTCGTCGCGGTAAGCGCCGCCGCCCTCGGCGTGATGATCGCCACCCTCTACCCGGTCTCGATGATTCCGATCTCGGGTTTAGATGCAGCCAATAATTTGGCCCCTCCGAGCGCCGCCCTCATCGCGCTCGGAAGCGCGCAGCTCGGCTTGGCGCTGCTCCTTCGCCGGCCGGCCACCCGCCTCCTCGCGCGCCCGCGGGTGTGGGCCGCTGTCGCCGTGCCCGGCTCGCGGCTCATGACGATCTATCTGTGGCACCAAAGCGCCATGCTCATCGCCGCCGCCGCCGCATTTTCAACCGGGTGGTGGCCGGCTCCGGAACAGGTGGACGCGACGTGGTGGCTAACGCGCCCGCTCTGGATCGCCGCCTGCGCGATCCCGCTCGCCGCGCTCGCCGTCGCGTTCGGCCGCTTCGAGGCCCCGCCGCCCCTCCCCGTCAAGGCGGCGCCGACCTGGCGCGCGCACGCCCTCGTCGCGGCCGGGGTCGCGCTCGCTTCGGCCGGCCTCGCCGCGGTC
>SLNH01000021.1 GCA_007133195.1 Nannocystineae bacterium
CATCGAGAACTACTACAACGTGAGACGGATGCATTCTTATCTTGACTACGCTACGCCGGTCGCCTATGAATTAGCCGCTGCGTAGCAATGAACTCTGTCCACTGAGACGGGGCAACTCCACACGAGGTCGCCGGCGCACTGCGGCGTCGTTTCGCACTCGTCCCCGTCGCTCTGGCCACCGCCGCCGTTCGGGTTGGTGCCGGAGCTTGCATCGGGATCTTCGTCGTCGCCGGGCCCGGATCCGACGGTCGGTCCGCAGGCGGCGCCTGCGAACAGCGCGATGACGAATACGGCAGGAATTTAACGTGCGCGCATGACCAGCCTCGCAGAGTACGTGGTGCTCGCAGGTGAGTGGAGCCTGCGAGCTAGCCTCACACAGGGGGACCGGGACGTTCAAGGAGGCCGCGCTGACACCGCTTCACAGGGTGCGTGCGTACTGGCCAACCCCGCCCAGCCTGGGCATTTGTCGGTGAATGTGCCGAGAAATACCACGCGATACCTCGCGATCGGTCTCAGTCCCGGATCGGGCACTCGACCTGCGCGGGCTCGGTCACCGGCTCCTCGCTGGTTTCGCCGAGCCCGAGCCTGCCATCGTCGTTTCGGCCCCAGCACCACAGCTCGCCGCCGTCGCGGATCGCGCAGGTGTTGCTGGACCAAAGCGACAGGCTAAGCCACTCGCCCTGCGGTTCGGTAACTTCCTGCGGCTCGAACACGTCGTCGTCGAGATCGCCGAGGCCGAGCCTCCCGTCATTATGAAATCCCCAGCACCACAGCGAGCCTCCCAGGCGCAATCCGCACGTGTGCTGCGAGCCCGCGACCACCGCGACCCAATCGGAGTGCTCGCCGACCTGCTCGGGTTCATGCGTGGGATTGTCGGCGTCTTCGCCGAGTCCGAGCCTCCCTCTGGTGCCGCGTCCCCAGCAGTAAAGGGTTCCGTCTTGCTTGATCCCGCAGCTGTGGGCTCCGCCCACGGATACGTCTGCCCAGTCGTCGCCTTCCACCTGCTGCGGCTCATCAAACGAGCTGTCGGCGTCTTCGCCAAGACCGAACTTGCTCTCGAAGTTGCTCCCCCAACACCACAGCTCGCCGTCGCCGCGCAGGCCGCAGGAGGCCAACGCCCCTGCGTCGATGCGTGTCCAATTGGGACTCGTGTCCACTTGTGTTGGCGTGGCGAGAGACTCGTCATTTTCGCCCTGCCCGAGCTGTCCCGCGTTGTCCATCCCCCAACAGTAGACGGCGTCGTCGTCCCCGAGCGCACATGCGTGCTCGGACCCGAACGCGAGCTCCCTCCACGTCCGGTCGTCGCTCATGGTGGGCTCGAGGACCGGTTCGCCTTCTAGCACCCCGTTTGCGAGCCGACCGTTGAGGACGCCGCCCCAGCACCACAGCGAATCGTCGTCGCGAAGACCACAGCTCCAAGGAGGTCCTTGAAAGGTACCCTGGCGCCCGGTCGCGACCGATCGCCATTCGCCGCCGCCTGCCACCAACGTGGGTTCGGGGATCGGCTCGTCCGGATCGTCGCCATGGCCGAGCTGGCCGTCCGATCCGCGCCCCCAGCACCAAAGCGATCCGCCTTCGCGAAGTCCACATGTGTGGCCCACCGCCGTCGACACCGCCTCGAACTGGCACTCGGTGCAGGTGCCGGCCTCGCACAAATGATCGTCACCAAAGTGGGCGCAGTGCTCGTCTTGTTCGCAGGCGACGCAGGTATTCGTGCTGTCGTCGCACAGGCTGGCGTCGGCCGACGCGCACTCGTCGTTTGTCGTGCATCCCTCGCAGGTGTGCGTATCCGAATCGCAGGCGCCGGTCTCGCAGTCGTTTTCATCGACGCATTCGACGCACTCCCCCGTGTCGGGATGGCAGTGAGGTGTAGGCTCCTCGCAATCGCTCGCGCCGCTACAGGAATCATCGCCGCCAGGTGCGTCGCCTTGGATGCCGGCGTCCTCGGCGACCCGAACCTCGCCGCAACTCGCCAGGAGCGAAGCTCCGAACGCCACGCAGATGACAATCGCTCGCATGCCATGTCCTCGCTTGATTCTACGATAATCCCACTTGACCGGGCGGTGTTCGGCAAACCCTACCGCGGCATGACCGTCGGAATCTAGGACGCTGGGCGGGAGGGCAGGGTGGATCGCCGAGGAGGGCCTGGGCGGGCGTGACGAGCCTGGGGTGCGCGGCGGTGGGGAGATGCTGGTTGGGGCGCACCGGGGCCATGCGCCGGCGCGTGCGGCGAGGCGTACAGAGGTGGGGAACGCCGGCGCCCGGAGAGGCGGGGCTCAGCCGAAGTCCGCTATCAGCAGGTCGGGGCGACACGGCGCCAGGAGGGGAGGACGGGCTCGGCGACGGCGCGCCAGCCCGGGGACTCCTCCAGTAGCCGAAGCGTTGGCACTGGCCACGTCACGCGATGGTTTGCCGGCATCGCTGGTCAATCGCGGCACAAGGCGGGGCGGGCTGTAGGCGAACCCGAGGACCCCCGAAAGAACCGCCGACAGCGCCGACCTCGCGCCGCCCGGATCCCGCGATCGGCCACCGGCCACCGGAAGCCGGCGCAGAACTGGCCACGGGGCCCGGAGCAGGCCACGGGGCCAGGAAACCCGACTCAGGAAAACGGCCCCGAAACTGGTGTGGTGCCAATAGATGGGTGACACTTTGCTGCCAAGACATGGGTAACAGGTCGGGGACGGCACGCCCCCGGAGCGCGTTGATTCGGTGGGGTGCCGTGGAAGGAGACCTCGACCGTGAAACTGCGTCACGAGTTTGTCCTCAAGGCGCTCGAGCCGGATGCAAACGTGGCGGCGCTCTGCCGGGAGTACGGCGTAAGCCGCAAGAGCGGCTACAAATGGCTAAAACGCTTCCGCGAAGGCGGGGCGGAGGCGCTCGCGGACATGTCGCGCCGTCCGCACAAATCGCCCCGAGCCTCGGGAGAGGCGGTGCTGCGGGTGATCGAGCTCCGTGCCAAGCACCCGCGTTGGGGGCCCAGGAAGCTGCACAAGGTGCTCGCTCGCACCCTGCCGCAGGGCGCGGTGCCCAGCCAGCGAACTATCGCTCGAATCCTCGAGCGAGCCGATATGGCGCGCCCCGCGCGCAAACGGCGGCCACCGCAGGCTCGGCCGGAGGAGGCTCCGGGGGTCGAGGTCGAAGCGCCAAACGACCTTTGGACCGTGGATTTCAAAGGCTGGTGGCGGAGTGCGGAGGGAAGCCGATGCGAACCGCTCACAGTCCGCGATGCGCTGAGCCGTTACGTCCTGTGCGCCGAGCTTCTCGGTTCGACGCGCGGGGACGCCGTAAAGCAGGTTTTCGAGCGCCTCTTCGAGCATTACGGGCTTCCCCGGGCGCTCCAAGTGGACAACGGGTCGCCGTTTGCGAGTACCCGCGCACGCGGCGGGCTGACGACTCTCGCAGCGTGGTGGGTGTCCCTTGGCATCGACCTCGTGCGCGGCCGTCCCGGGCACCCCGAGGACAATGGCGGTCACGAACGAATGCACGCGGACATCCAGGCCGAAGTCGAGCGTTGGGCGACGCGCTCGTACGACACGATGCAGGCCGAGCTAGACGCCTGGCGGCACGAGTTCAACATCGTCCGCCCGCATGCGGCCCTGGGCGACCGCGTCCCAGCCGAAGCCTATCGGCCTTCTCCGCGCCGCTTCGTCGAGCCCAAGCCGCCGGTGTATCCGCCGGGCTTCGAAACCCGGCGCGTGAGCAAGACGGGGAAAATCAAGCTCCAGGGCCAAAGCGTCCGCATCAGCCAGGCCCTGCGCGGCTACGACGTAGGGCTCAAACCGCTCGCTCCAGGCACCTGGCGCCTCTGGTTTTACAAGCTCGACCTGGGCGACATCACCGTGTCGGCTGCTCCGGGCCAGCCGGCCTAACCTGTAACCGCTACCGCGTCCGACCTGTTACTCCCAACCGGCGCGCCAGTGTTACCCCCACCCGGCACCGAAGTGTTACCCATGTCTTGACACGGACGAACTGGCCAGCGTGCCCGGAGATTGGCCACCGGACCCCGGAGCCGGAACCGAACAACAGGCCACCGGATCCCGGAACCGCCACCGACCCGCAGAGCCGGGATCGCTCACCGGCTCCATGGCGCTGCCGCTGCGTATTCCCACTTCTCGCCTGAGCGTGGCGAAACCGTGAGTTTGTGGGCAGCACGCGGGGCGGCGCTACGCCCACGGGGTGTGCGATGGGCTGATGAGCCCGGCTCGGCGCCAGCCGGTAGACAGAAGCCAGGTCTGTGGCTCGGCGACGGGCGGTGGCCCCGGGGGAGGCTGGCCGAGGCGTCCATCCGTTCGCCCGCGCCAACCGTCGAAATAGTAGGCCGAGGAAAACGGATCGATCCAGGGACCGTCGCGCGAGCCGGTCACTTTAAGGTGCTCGCCATGCTTCCGGCCGTTATGGAGCACGTACGCGATCGCATGGCGCGTGGTCGTGGGGCTCTTGAGGACGCGCATATGGTAGCGGTCGCTGAAGGCCGAGCCCTTGCGCGCCAGAAGCCCATTGAATTTCTTGCTAATGCGGTTTTGCAGCGACCGCATGCCGTTTGTAAGGGCGCCCTGACTGTGCGCTTCGCAGATCAGGTGGACGTGATCGCCCTGGACCGAATAGTGGCAAACGGAAAAGTCCGATCGGGCGCTGGCGCCGGCCATCGCTTCGCGGAGGCGCTGATGCAGCTTGAACTTGCGCAGCCGTCCCACGTCGCGGACGCACCGGAGCGTGATATGGACGGGCCAGCGCGACTTGAACGCTGGGCGCCGGCGATGCGGGACCCGGCCGCGACCCCGGCGCTTGCGGCCCGCCCCGCGGCGAGCGCCACCCCAGGTTCGAAAACGAAACGCTGTCTGCCTACCCCGCCCCGCCATCTTCCCATAATGCCACCGAGCGCGAGCGTGTCAAGCTAAAAAACGAGCCCTTCCAACTTGAAAAGGGCGCACGTCTAGGAGGCTCATTTTGGGTCTGTCTCACGACCAGTGCTGACCGAGCGGCACGATGTGATGGGCTCGATATCGGGCTGCGAAGGACGGCCAAAAGCGCGCGAAGCGATCGCTATCGTGGATCGAACGAAGCTGAAGCGCCGCCGACAAGCCGCGCTGTGACCACCGCTGGCCGCTGCGCTTAGCGCGCGCACCGACGAGCGATTTGCATGTCCCTTCGGTCATGCCGCTGCCGATCGGCATGTGGCTCCGTCGGCAAGAGGCGTAGGCCATTCGGTGCGCGTTGTGCGCGAGGTAGTTGATGTTGGTCGACAGCGCCTCGGCGCTCGCATCATCGAGCTGCGGAATGCGCCGTTGCAGCGACCGCATCACACGGGCAGCGCCATCGGCCGACTTCTTCGCAAGTCACGGTGGCACGCGGTGGCCCCGGCGCCATCCTCTCCACTGCGCATCGGTACCGCCGTGCGATCGAGGCCGATCGCGAGCATCCTCGCGCGCGGATCAAGAATTTCGTTTGCGCGTATCAGCGGCTCGATGGCTTCATTCGTCGCCACCGCGTAAGCGCCCAGATCACGCGCCGCGCGATCCAGTGTCGACCGCGAGGGTGGCTGCATCGCGCTGGCGTGCATGAGCTGCTCGCAGGCGCGCACCGCGGCTTGAGCGCGGAGATCTGGTACTGATCCGCTCTCAATCGGTACGCTCTAGACCACCTGCGCTCGTCGACAGGCTTCGAGCTCGCGAGTCACGCGTCTGGGGTTTCAAGGCGCGTGGCGGCGGTTTTCGTCGGCGATGCACGCGCAGCAGCGTTCGCTCGCCTCTTTGCACGAGGCCTTGGCGCTCTTGCACCGCTTGGCCGACCACGGATCGTTGCCGATGGCCCGCGCGATGCCGCAGATGCGCTCGGCGTTGTCGCAAATCGCGTCTTTCAGGGCGCACACGTCCTGGCAGCGGTCCGACTCGGGGGCGGTGGGGCAGTTGCGCAGCGCGTGGACGGATTCGCTGTGCGTGGCTCGGATGACGTGGCTCTGCGGGGCCGGCTCCATGCCGCCCCGCGCGCGCCAGTCGCGAATTTGAAGCGACAGCTCGCGGATCTCCTGGCGGCCCTCGTAGACCTCATCGTACGAGGGCTCCGGGGGGCTACTGCTTCCGCAGCTCGCGAGGCCGGCGAGCGCGAGCGCCACCCCGGCGGCGACTAAAACGGCGGCCCAGGCCGGCGCCGGGGCCCGGCCAAGCCCCGCGCGGGGCCTCAAGGCGCGCCCTCCGACATAAGCTGCCGCTGAAGCTTTTCGTTGATCGCGATCGATTCGGCGTAGGCGTCGAGGGCGCGGCGCCTCGCGTCTCGGATCGCGCTCGCGCGGTCGCCGTCCCCGGATTCGCTCGCTTCTAGCGCCTCGGCGCGCGCTTCCAAGATTTCGCCCTTGACCGTGTAAAGGTTGGCCAAAAAGAACGAGTCGCGCTCGGCAGACGCGATCCCCTCGCGCACCACCGCGAGCGCTTCGTCGGGCTCATCCCCTTCGAGGAGGAGCTTGCCGAGGCGGGCGCGCGCGTCGAGCTTCACGTCTTGGCTCTCCGGGCTCATGGCCGGAAAGGGTACCTCGAGAAGCCTGCGCAGGGCGCGCTCGGCGAGCTCCGGGTCGTCGTCGGCGAGGAAAATGTCCGCCTTGTGGTGGTAGTTTTTCGCCTGGCTAGGGGCGAGCATGCGCTCCTCACCCACCGCCTGTTCGGGAGCCGGGATCTCGGTCGCGCGCCCCTGTTCATCGCCGTCCATCGAGCAGGCGGGCGAAAGCGCGGCGAGCGCGCAGGCGAACGCGGCGAGGCC
>SLNH01000418.1 GCA_007133195.1 Nannocystineae bacterium
AAGACACCGGCGATCCGGACGCCTCGGCGCGAGGAAGCGAGCTCGAGTTCGACGGCGAATACCTGATCATGCAGGTCGCCCTCGAGCCCGGCACCCGGTACGACCTCGTGGTCCGCGCGGTGGATGAGGCCGGGAATCGAGATGACAATGATTCAATCGAAGACTGCGATCTGCGGTGAGCAGACCGCGTTCGGGATGCGTCCCATTGCCGTGAGGGCGGCTGTCTCGCGGTGGTTCGCGAGCGGCCCGACGGCGGACCGGCGCTCCAGCGTCGTCTCCAGCTCATAGCTGCTGAGGTAGGGGTCGGCCTCAAGCTGGGCACGAGCCACTCCTCCTGCATCGGTCCGAGCTTCGGTCTTCCGCCCGGCAGGGGATCGGGCTGCAGCGAACCACGGCGTTCGCCACGGTCCTGAACGGGGCGTTTACCCTTTGCGGTCTTTGACGGCGGGCGACGGGCCGGCCGACTCACGGCGAGCTAGATTTGCTGTCGACGCGGAGCGCCCGGTGGTGGGCGATGAGGCCGGCGGCGGCGCGCAGCGCCCGCTCGCGGTGGCGCAGAAACGGGCTCAACAGGTGCTCTATGAGCGCGCCGTGCACGTCGGCGTCGCGTAGCTCGTCGCGCAGCACTGCCAGCGCGGCATGCGCGCGCTCATCGAGGGCGATCTGAACACTGAACTCGTCTGAGCTGCCCTTCACATAGGGCATCACCTCGCGGATCGCCTCGTCGACCGTCGAGGACAGCCACGCCGGCGGCACCACGCGCCTCGCGTAGCCGGCGACGGCTTCTCGGGTGAGCTCGATCCCGAGGGCCTCCGCCTGCTCGCCGACGCCGGATTCGAAAAAAAGCCGCGGGACGACCTCCTCGTAGGTCACCTCGTAGGCGTTCGTCGTCTCGAGGGCGCCCGTGTAGTACCCAGCGTCGAACACGGTGGCGCTCGCGCGAAGCGCGAATAAAGCGCACGCCAAGGCCAGCGAACACACCGCGCCTAGCGCGACGAGCCGCGCACACTTCGACGATGCCTGCGTGCGGTGCCGACAGCCGGCCCCCGCGCCGCTCACTCGCAGACGTCGTCCTCCTCGCAAGAGGCGGACGGTTCGCCGCACGACGTACCGCCGCTGCAAGCCTCGTCTCCGCAGCAGTGGAAGTCACACGACTCTGTGGCGTCGCAGGTGACGCCGCCGAAGCAGGCCTCCGCGCCGTCCGCGCTGTCGCAGGTGACCTCGCACGAGCCGCCCTCGCAGTGCACCTCCTCGCGGCACGCCTTGTCACCCGTGCACACGACGGCGCAGCTGCCCGTCGCCTCGCAGCTCACGCCGCTGTAGCACGCCTCGGCGCCGCCCCGGGCGTCGCAGTGGATCGAGCACGACGCGCCTGCGCAGGTCACGTCGTCGTCGCGGCACGTCTTGTCGCCCAGGCACGACACGTCACACGTATCGGTGGCTTCGCAGCTCACCCCCTGCATGCAGGTGTCCGCGCCGTCGCCCGCGTCGCAGGACACCGTACACGAGCTTCCGGCGCAGGCCACCTCGCCATCGCGACACGCCTTATCACCCTCGCAAAACAGATCACAGCGGCTCGCCTCGGTGCAATCGATGCCGCCGAGGCAGCTGTCGTCTCCGCACCGCACCTCGCAGGGGATGTCCGCGGGGCAGACCACCTCGTCACAGCGGCCGTCGGAGTCTTCGCATTCGATGAGGCATGTGTCGTCGGCCTGGCACGTGCCGCCGGCGTCGGCGCAGGCGCTGCCGCAAACCGAGGCGTCATCGCCCTGCTCCGCATCGCGGCCGGCGTCGGGGGCCGCGTCCGGATCCGCCGCGTCGTCCGGCGGGATCTCGGCGTCGGACAGCGACTGCCGCGCGTCGACGGCGCGCGCAGCGTCGTCAGGGATCAAGTCGTCGATGTCGCCGTCCTCGGACCCGCCCGCGCCGACCGTGTCGAATCGACAGCCCGACGCCGCCGCAAGCAGGACGACCGCCCCACAAGTCATGGCGCGCCAGCGCATTGCAAGAGCTTATCACCGCGCAAACGACGTGTCACAGACTCGGCGAGCCAAGACGAGTCGCAAGCGCTCGGACGCACCGCGCCGCAGGCAGCGCGCTCACGAGGCGCCGGTGAGGTGCCAGAGATCGATGATCACTTGGCTCCGAGAGTCGGCGTGGGCCTTTTGCAAAATGGACGAGATGTGAAGCTCCACGGTCCGCGGCGCGGCGCCGAGCCGATCGGCGATGTCGCGGTTGCCCCGGCCCGCCGCCAGCTCGGACAGGACCTCGGCCTCGCGGGCGGTGAGCTGCCAGCGCGCCTTCGCCCGCTCGATACCGCATCGCACCCTCTCGCCTCGCGCTGTGGAGATAGCCAAAAATGTGGCCCCCAGTCCAGCGCCGGCGAGTTTCGTGACGGCAAACTCCGGAACCGCGCGCTGCTCCTTCACCGCCCGCTCGAGCGTTTGCCGTAGCGCGCATCCCTCTACCGTCAGCCGATGCCTGCCCACGGCGTTCGCGTGTCGTACCCGCGAGCTTTCGTCGAGCACGAACGCCGCCGCCGGGATGTGCTCGAGCGCCGCCCCGGTCGCCGCGTGCTCGAGCTCGCCGCCCTCCGCGCGCCGCTCGGCGATGAGCCGCGCGCGCAAGGGCTGCAACACGCGCCGCAACAGCAGGCGCTGTCGCTCCGTGGCCCGCTCCGCCGGGAAGCCTCCGAGCCAGGCGAGGAGCGTTCCTTCGTCGCAAAGGAGCGCCCGTACTTGATCGCGCCCGCGCAGGCCGACCGCTCGCAACACGTTTTCCATGTCCCACACCGATTGCGCGGTTTCGGCGGGGCCCCCGGGGGCGAGGAAGAGGCGAGAGAGAAACGGTGAGATCACCTCGCCGACATCTCCGGCATCGGACGCCCTTTCGAGTCCATGAAACGGCAACAGGTGCGCGCGGTTTTGCTGGTGGCGCTGCGGGTGAACCGGGTCGAAGATGCCGCCCCTCGCGGACGCGCGGCGCAGGAGTCGATCGACCTTTTCCCCGGCCTCGGCTTCGGCCTGGCGCAAGCCAGAAAACTGGACAAACTCCGCGGCGTACGCGCCGCCGCCCAGACTACGGGCCCGGTAAGCACAGGCGACCTCGACGCCCAAAAGCTCCCGCAGTATGGGGAGCGCCTCGTCGATCGTCCCCCGCCCCCCTGAGGGGTGCTCACCCAATGCCGCAATGACCTCGTCGGCCCTACGCTCGTCTCGTTGCGATAGTCGAGCCATCTAGCCGGCCTCCCCTCGTCCAGAACACTTCTCAGGATCTATCCTACATCCCACTCCAGCGCCGACCGCGAGAACTTCCCGAGTTTCCAGGATCATACGCAAACCCCACCCATAAACTCGCTTAGTATTCGTTTTTTATATGTAATACAAATTACACATAGAACAAAAACATACGCGTCAAGCTACAAAACGAGCTCGGTCAAAACGATCACGGCGGACCTTTCGACCTGTTTTCGAGCTCCGGGGCGCGAAGGGCTCCCTCGTCGCTTCCCGCGGCCAGTCGCGACGCCCTCCGCGCTCGAAGACACACCCGAGGCCTTCGAGACGCCCCGCGTTGACGCTTAGCAGAGGGCCGGTAGCCGCCATCGACGCGGAGGCGGGGCGGGCGTAAGCCGCTTGTTCCTACCGGGTTATCGCTCGGCGAGCGCTTTGCGAAATGCTTTGACCGCCTGGATGGCGGTCGGCTGATCGATAAACGACGCGAGCAGCTCGAGGTCGAGGTCCGGAAGGCACGCGCTCGCTTTCCGGGGCTCGGGCGACTCTTCCTGGACCAAGTAGACGCGAATTGCCCCGCGCTCCCACAGCCACACCTCGGGGACGCCGAGCCGCCGGTAGGCCTCCAGCTTGTCGATGCCGCCGCTCGTCCACACCACCTCGATGACGAGATCCGGGGTATCCCGCGCTTGGTCGCTGCCGATCAGGTAGCACTCGTCGGGCTCGACGCCCGCGCGCTTAGGCGCCTCGCGAAGGGTCCATGCCCCGTAGGGCGACAGGTCGATGTCGCGCTCGAGCGCGTAGGCCTCGACGAGCATCCCGATGTAGGACTTGATCCGCTCGTGGTCTTTCGAAGGGCTCATCAGCTCCATGGCTCCGTCGAGGTAGGCGATGCGGGGGACCGGCGCGTCTCCGCGGAGTGCGAGCTGGGTCTCGTAGTGCGCCCACGGAACGCCGTACATGACGAGCTTTTGGTCGGCCGCCGGCACGTACTCCCCCTCGGGGATCTGCGAGGTGGCGATCATCGGACAAAGCATAGCACTGAACCGGCGCGCAGCTTCGACATCGGAGAACCGCCGAGTGCCAACGAAAAGCATCAGCGCGGCGCCGGCGCGGCTAGCCGAACGGTCACCTCGGGGCGACGCGAACGACCAAAACTCGGCACGTTGCGGCGCCGGGAGCGCTGGCCTGAGACTTGCTCGGCGTAAGGGAATGCGCCACGTGCCCCGGCCTCGCAGGTTTGCCGCCGCGTCCTCGCTGGCTTTCGCGCTCTCGCCGCTTTTGGCGATGGGCTGCGAGGCTTCGGTCAGTAGTCGCGCCGATCCCGAAGACGGACCCGGCGCAGACGCGGCGGCGCCGGGGGACGGCGGTGCCGGTGGCGACGGCGGGCCGGGCTCGGAGGAGGTGAGCTGCGAGCGGGCGCCCCTTCCGGACGCGTCTGAGCGCGCGGCGTGGCGCTACGGCGGAGGCGCGGGCTACCCCGATATCGTCCACCCGGCGTGCGCGGACGCGAGGGCCACGGGCCTGGACGAGCTCCAAAGCGCGCTCGCGGACACCCAGCCTGGGGATGTCGTCTACGTGCCGAACGAGGCTGCGATCGATCTCACCGGGGAGTCGCTGTGCGTCCCCGAGGGCGTCACGCTCGCGAGCAGCCGGGGCCAAGACGGCTCGCCGGGCGCCCTGTTTTACACGACGGAAATGTCCAGGACGCCGATCCTGCGGGCGTGCGGCGACGACGTGCGATTTACCGGCATCCGGGTGCGGGGCGAGGATCCGAGCCAGTGCCCGCCCGAGTGGCCGGACGAGTGCGAAGGAGACGCAGGCCCGAGCGACCCGAACTGCCGCGACTGCATGCCGCGCACGGTCGGCATCGAAGCCAGAAATATAGACCGCGTCGAGGTAGACAACACAGAGATCTCGGGCTGGAGCCACGCCGGGATCGTGGTGCGGGCGAGCGAGGACAACCACGTCCACCACAGCTTCATCCACCACACCCAGCGACAGGGGCTCGGCTACGGCGTGGTTTTGTACGGCGATGCGGACGAGCCCACGAGCGTGCTCGTGGAGCGAAACCGCTTTGACTATAACCGCCACGCGATCGCCGCGAGCGGCGAGCTCGTACAGGACTACGAGGCGCTCGACAACCTCGTCCTCCCGCACGCAAACGGCCACATCTTCGACGTCCACGGCCAAGACGAAAATACGGACGACGGCACGCCGTGGGCGGGCGGCGAGACGCTCGTACACGGCAACACGATCTTGCCGCCGGATGAGCTCGCGGTGGTGGTCCGCGGCGAGCCTTACGAGGGGGCGTGGGTGTGGGGCAACTGCCTGGCCCGTGAGAGCGCGGACGACGCGTTTTTGCAGCGCTTTCACTTCGGGAGCTTTTTCATCGACGAGTCGCCGCAGGGACCGGCGCAAAACACCTACGGCCAGGAGCCGGCGGACTGCGCGTCCATCGGGTTTTGCGCAGAGGCGGGCGGCGCGGGGCCCAGGCAGCCGCTCGCTCGCTCCACGGTTGGCCTGAACTCGCTCGCGCTCGGCGACTTTTCCGGCGACGGCCGAACCGACGTATTTCGGGCCACCGGTGACGAGTGGCTGTGGCTGCCCGGCGGGGAGGGCTCGTGGCAGGAGCTAAACGTCTCGGACGTGCCGCGCGCGTCCCTTCGGTTCGGCGACTTTTCCGGTGACGGCCGAACCGACGTGTTTCGGGCCACGGGGAGCGAGTGGCGCTATTCGGCCGGCGGCGCCGAGCCGTGGCAGACCCTCCGGGAGGCGGAGCAGACCGCGGACGAGCTGGTTTTCGGCGACTTTTCCGGCGACGGCCGAACGGACGCGCTGTTCGCCAACGGGTCGAACTGGTTCGTCTCCGCCGGGGCGAGCGAGCCGTTTTCGGAGCTAAACACCTCCTCGGTGGGCACGTCTGACATGGCGGTAGGCGACTTCAACGGCGACGGCAGAGACGACATCTTCACCACGACGAGCGGCGGGCAGTGGCAATACTCCGCCGGCGCGGCGGAGCCCTGGGAGACGCTGAACGAGTCAGGGTTGGACGTCTCGAATCTCGGCTTCGCCGATCTGTCCGGCGACGGCAAGACCGACGTGATTCGGGTGAGCCGCGACCGGCGCATGGTGTCATGGGGCGGCACGAGCTCATGGGAGGTGATCGCGCATCGGAGTGAGCCGCTCTCCGAGCTTCGCTTCGGCGATTTGACGGGCGACGGCCGGGACGACGTGTTCCGCGCGCGCTGCCAATAGCCGCCCCGCGCTCGCGCCGCCTAGCCTCGTGGACGCGGTAGCAGCGAGCGCGTAGGATGGGCGGCGTGGGAGCGCGCGAGCTCGAGGCGGTGCACGGCGTCTCGCTCGCCGAGGCGACGCGGGCGTGGACCCGCGTGGGCGCGCAGAGCTTCGGCGGACCAGCGGGGCAGATCGCGGTCATGCACCGCATCATCGTGGAGGAAAAGCGCTGGATCAGCGAGGAGCGGTTCGTCCACGCGCTCA
>SLNH01000419.1 GCA_007133195.1 Nannocystineae bacterium
CCCTGGTCCTCGTCACCGAGTGGCACGAGTTCCGGCGGCCCGATTTTCGGCGGCTTCGCGAGGAGATGAAGCGGCCTGTCGTGTTCGACGGCAGAAATGTGTGGAACCCCGACGAGCTCGCCGCCCTGGGCTTCGCCTACAGCGGGATCGGCCGCGCGACGTCGTCGGCCAGCCCGTAGCGCGGCTCAGGGCGGCGCGGTCCGTCACGGTCAAAGGCAGTTATGTTTTAGGAGCACGCCAGGGCGGCGACGTCGTCGCCGCGGTTTGCGACGACGCCGGCCACCCGCCCGCGCGCGACCGGAGGCCGCGTTCGCCGCCGAGGGCGCTACCAGGCCGCGAAGGCCGGATGCCCGGCCTTGACCGCCACGAACGTACCGCGAAGGCGCGCCGTCACGTCCTCGCCCGCGGTGATTGTCCCCTCGATTACGGCGCGCTTTTCCGTCACCTCCGCCGGGTGTGCGCGGATGACGAGGTCCCGATCCAGCGGCGTAGGGCGGGTTAGCTCGATCTCGAACTTCGCCGTCACCGTGGTGGGCGGCGTCTCGCTCCCCCGGGTGCGCATGATGTGATAGGCGGCGGTCCAGTTGCCGTGGCAGTCGAGGATTGTCCCGCAGATCCCGCCGCTCAAAACGCCCTCGAACGCCAGATGGTGAGGCTCGGGGCGCCACCGGGCCACCACGTCGCCCTCCCCGTCGGCGGGCGCGACGCTCCGAATATGAAGGCCTTTTTCGTTCGCCGGTCCGCAGCCGAAGCACTGGCTGTCGGGGGCGTATCGCTCTTGCAAGCTCTGCATCGCGCCGCTCATCGGCGCCATCTTACCACCTGCGTCGCGCGTCGGCAGCGCGATCTCCCGGCGCGACGCCTCGTCCTCACAGCTCGTCGTCGCCGCGCGCGATCGCGCGATCGATCGCGGCGCGGAGATCCGCCGTCTCGTCGAAGACTCCCTCGAACCGCTCGCGCCCGATGTAGATCGTGGGCAGGCCGCGCACGCCGCTGTCGACGGCCGCCTCCTGGCTCTCGCGGATTCGCTCCATGGTCTTCGGGGCGCCGATGCAGGCCGAAAACTCGTCGCGATCCATACCCAGCGAAACGCCGATCGCCGTCACAGTCTCCGGGTCGACCGCGGGCGCGTGCATGAGATAGTCCGCCATCTCGTCGCCCAGGCCCCGATCGTCTGCGCACAGCGCCGCCGCCGCGGCGGTGTCGGAGTGCTCGTTCGCGGGCATCGGCACGTGAATCCGCGCGACGGCCACCTCGCCCTCGTAGTCCGGGAGGACCTCGTGGAGCTGGTGGTGAAACTGCTGGCAAAACGGGCACTGAAAGTCGATGAACTCGACGATCGTGACCACGCCGCCCACTTGGGCGTCGGCGACGGGGTCGGGGAGCTCGCTCGCCTGGACCACCGCATAGCCGAAGGGCAGGGCGGCCACCGCGAGCGCGACGCCGGTGGCGGCGAGGGTGCGCGCGGGCGGATAGCCGCCCTCCCCGCGGCCCACGAGGCCTATAACGGCCATCAGCAGCGCGGCGCCGTTCGCGATCACGCAGGCGACGCAAAACGCGCCGATGACCACGGCCTGAACGACGAGGAGGGCGATCGCGACGCCGCCACCGCCGGCGCGCCAGATCGTGAGGAGTGCCCGGGCGCGCCGGTCTCGCACGGCGGCGAGCGCGAGGGCGACGGCGAAAAACAAGACGCCGAACGCCGGGGTGGGGACGCCCAATACGCTCGCGTAGCCGGAGTCTCGAACCGCGTCGCAGCCGCCTCCCGGCTGGCACAGCTCGGCGCCGCTCGGGCTGTAGCTCCATAGGAGCGCGAGGCTTACGCCGAGCCCGACGCCGGCGGCGATGCGGAAGCCGAATTCTCGCAGGTCGCGCGTGGTCATGACTCCTCGGTGCGAACGGACAGCCAGGACCAAAAGGCGGCCAGCCCATCGCCGAGCTGAGTTTGGGGCTGATAGCCGAGATCTCGGCGAGCCCGGGAGATGTCGGCGCGCGTGAGCGGCACATCTCCCGGCTGGGGCGGCCGGCTCTCGGTGCGCGCCCGCTCTCCCGTGGCGCGTTCGATGGCGGCGACGAGCTCCGAAAGCGACACGGTCTCATCGCCGCCCAGATTGTAGATCGCGAGCTGCTCGGGCTCGACGCGCTCGATCGCCGCGACCGTACCGGCGACGACGTCGTCGATGTACGTGTAATCGCGGCGGCTCGAGCCGTCGCCGAACATCGCGATCGGCTCGCCGGCGGCGATCGCGCGCGTGAACTTGTGGATGGCCATATCCGGGCGCTGCCGCGGCCCGTACACCGTGAAAAACCGGAGCGCGGACGTGCCGATGCCGTAAAGATCGCGGTAGGTCGAGCACAGAAGCTCGCCCGCGCGCTTGCTCGCGGCGTAGGGCGACGCCGGCTCGAGGCAGGGATCGTCTTCGGAAAACGCCGCCGAATCGCCGGGGCGCACCCCGTAGACCGAGCTCGACGACGCGAACACGAGGCGGCTCAGCCCCGCCCGCCGCATCGCTTCGAGGACGTTGGTCGTGCCTTCGACGTTCGCGCGCAAATAGCGCGCCGGGTCGGCGATCGACGGGCGCACGCCAGCCAGCGCCGCCAGGTGGACGACCACATCGGCGCCGCGCACGAGCTCGGCGAGCGTGTCGGCTTCGTCGAGGTTCACGTCCCGCAAGCGAAACGCCTCCGCCGGAAGCGCGCCGTGGAGATACTCGGCGGTGTTTCGCTTGTCCCGCGCCGGATACAGGAAGTCGTCGAACCCATCGACCGCGAACACCTCGTGCCCGCGCGCCACGAGCGCCTCGCAAAGGTGCGAGCCGATAAAGCCCGCCCCGCCCGTAACGAACACCTTCATGCCGGCGAGCGTAGCAAAAGCAGATACTCGATGTTCCCGGCCGGTCCTCGGATGGGGGATTCGGCCCAGGCCTCGGCTGACAAGCCCGCTTCGCGCGCCGCGCGTCGCACCTTGTCGAGCGCTCCCCTCCTGGCCGCCTCGTCCCGGACCACCCCGCCGCGGCCGACGTCGGCCTTTCCCACCTCGAACTGCGGCTTGACCAGGCACGCGATCGGCTTGCCGCCGGGTGGCCCGAGGAGCTCCGCGACCTTTGGGAGCACCAGCGAAAGCGAGATGAACGACACATCGATCGCAGCGAAATCGGCCGGCTCCGGGATCTTGTGCGGGTCGAGATAGCGGATGTTTTCTCGCTCCAGCACCACCACCCGGTCGTCCCGGCGAAGCCGCCACGCCAGCTGCCCGTACCCAACGTCGATCGCGTACACCCGCTTCGCCCCGCGCCGGAGCAGCACATCGGTAAAGCCCCCGGTCGACGCGCCCACATCGAGCGCCACCCACCCCGCGGGGTCTAGCGAAAACTCGTCCAGCGCGCGCTCGAGCTTGAGGGCCCCGCGCGACACGTAGGCGTGATCTTCCTCGACCACCTTCACATCCGCCGAGCGCTCGACCTGAGTCCCGGCTTTGCGCGCGGGGAAACCGTTCACCGTCACCGAGCCCGCCGCGACAAGCTCCCTGGCTCGCTCGCGGCTCGCCGACAGCCCGCGATCCACCAAGAGCTTATCCAGCCGAACTCGCGGCACTCGGCCCTCTTACCACGGTGTCGCGAGCTCACCCAACGTGGCGCGGTCGCGCATTGGCCCGCCGCGGGCGACCTACCCGCCGCGGCGAGGCGTTACGGGGCCTGTAACAGCACGCGAGCGAACGTAAAGCGAGCAAACCCCGCGGCGTCGGCGGAGCAGCCGGCGAATCTGCTACGATGGGCGGCGTGAACGCGCCGAGACCGGTTGCGAACGCGTTCACAGTGAAGGCCCCGTCATGAGTAAACCGCGTTTCGTCCGTGTAAGCTTTTGCGCGCTCGCATTTCCCGTCGCGCTCGGATGCGGCGAGGTGGTGGAAGCCGAAGACGGCGACGCCGGCGAGCCGGCCGACGCCGACGACTCGACTGGCGCCGCTGATGCCGCGCCGCCCGAGCCCAACACGGCTTTCGCCACGTCCGAAACGTTTACGGGCGATTTCGGGGGCCTTAGCGGCGCCGATGCCACGTGTCAGCAGATCGCGGACGATGCGGAGCTGCCGGGTACGTATGTCGCGTGGCTGTCCGATAACACCATCTCCGCGATCGCCCGCGTGGGAGACGCGCGGGGATGGGTGCGTCCCGACGGCAAGCCATTCGTCGATACCGCTGACGATTTGGCTTCCGGCGAGATCTTTCATCCGCTTCGAATCGACGAGAGCGGAAGCGATCTCGCGGGTAGCGAGCCCGCCGGGGTGTGGACCGGTACGCTCGCCGACGGCACGGCCGGCGCCGACCGGTGCGCCGAGTGGAGCTCCGCCGAGGAAGGCGACGACGGCGTCGCCGGCCGCATGAGCGCGGCGACCGTGACGTGGACCGACGATGAGGCCGAGGACTGCGATTCCGAGCACAGGCTGTACTGCCTGGGGGTCGATCGCGAAGCCCGGGTCGAGCCCGCGCAGGCGAGCGGCAGGGTCGCGTTCGTCACGGAGGAGCCCTACACGCCCCAGAGCGGCCAGCTCGATGCCGCCGACGAGCTTTGCGATCAAGAAGCCGACGCGGCAGGCCTCGGCGGTACCTTCAAAGCGCTCCTCGCAGTCGAATCAGACGCCATGGCGGATCGATTCGACACGGGCGGAGACCCGTGGATCCGCCCCGACGGCGTGGTGATCGCAGAGACCGCGAGCGATTTGTTCTTCGCCGAGTACTGGGACGCGGCGTTAAACGTGAGCGCCGACGGCCAAACCTATCTCGACGGTGAGGCCTGGTCTGGCGCGGAGACCCCGGCGCAGACCGGGTCGACGGACACGTGCGGGAACTGGGGGCAGGAAGACAGTAACCTGTCAGCCGTGGTGGGGCGCGTCGAACACACCAAGCTGCGAGAGCCAGGGGCCATCGAGGCAGGCTTCGAATCCTGTGACGAAGCCGAGCGCGTGCGCTGCCTCGAGGAATAACCGTGATGCGCGGGGATCGAGCTGTCCGGATCCCCGAGAGCATGTTTCGCGAGTCATCCGGGCGGTGCGGCCGCCCGAATTCGGGGCGGCCTGTAACGAGTGAGGCACCACCATGGCCATGCAAAGAACGTATGTCACCGCAGCGACCCTCGTCGCATTGGTTTCGGCTCTTGCGTACAGTTGTGGGAACGTCGTCGAGGAGTCGCCGGGCGGGGGCGATGCCGGCGTCGGTCCTGACGGCGAGACGAACGGCGGAGGAAATGGGGGCGAGAGCCCCGAGCTCTCGCCGGAGCACTCCTCGATAACCGGCGACGACGGCGTCACCGCCGACGGCGAGGACGTTGCCGAAGTCACGATCGAGCTATTCGACGACGACGAAAACCCGGTGTCCGGCGTGACGCCGGCGTTTGGCGCGTCGGGAGAGGGCAACGACTACGAGCCGTGCAGCGCGACCGATGACGACGGCGTTTCGACGTGCGGCATGACCTCGACCGAGGCGGGGGAAAAGACGCTCGAAGTCACCGAGCCCGTGCAGGTGACCGGTGACACCATCGAGTTTTTGCCGCCCTGCGACGAGACGGGCACCCCCTTCGGGGGCGGCGACGGCAGCGCAAGCGATCCTCATCGACTCTGTTCCCCTGATCATCTAAACGCGGTGGGAGATGGGACCGATGAGCTCGGCAGCGCGTTCGTGGTCCTCAGTGACATCGACATGTCGGGTGTCGACGACTTCAATATGATCGGTGAAGTCGAAGAATTCTCGATCGGCGAGTACGATCCGTTCACCGGTGAGTTCGACGGGCGGGGCTTTGCGATCAGCGATCTTACGATCGAGTATCCCGACGAGGGCGACGTCGGCCTGTTCCGCAGGGTCGAGGGCGCCGACATCCGGCGCGTTAACCTGGAGAACGTGGATGTTCTCGGCGAAAACCGCGTCGGCGCGCTGGTCGGGGATCACCAGGGTACGATCGAGGACTCGCATGTCACCGGACAGGTCGCGGGCGCCGGTTTCAATATCGGCGGGCTCGTGGGCCGGCACGCCGGCGGCGAGATCGTGGACTCATCCGCTGCGGCGGACGTGCAGGTCGATGAGTTCGGCACCTCCGGCGGGCTCGCGGGGACGGTCTTCGAGGGCGCGATCAGCGGATCGCATGCGACCGGAAGCGTCTCTACGTCATCGCCGGCCGGCGGGCTCGTGGGAAGTCTCAACGGGGGCGCCAGCGTCGAAGACTCCTACGCCACGGGCGAGGTTCAAGGTGGTCCGAGCTCCGGTGGGCTCATCGGCTTTGTCAGCTCGGAGTCCACCATCGCCGACTCCTACGCCGAAGGTGACGTATTCGGAAACGAGGAGGTCGGCGGCCTCGCGGGCATCACCCAGGAGGACGCCCTGATCATCGACTCGTACGCCACCGGCGCCGCGCAGGGGACCGGCGAGAGCGTGGGCGGCCTCGTCGGGCTCAACGAGGGCAGCATCTCGCGCTGTCACGCATCGGGGAGCGCCGACGGCGAAGACCTGAACGTAGGCGGCCTCGTCGGGCATAACGAGGGTGAGATCACCGAGTCCCATGCCACGGGAGATGCGTTCGGCGAGCTCCGGCGCGTCGGCGGCCTGGTCGGCGCGAACGACGGCACGATCAGCGCCTCGTTCGCCACCGGCGACGCGAGCAGCGAGTCCCGCAACATAGGCGGGCTCGTGGGCGTAAACCGAGGACCTCTCCCTGACTCCTACGCCATGGGCGA
>SLNH01000164.1 GCA_007133195.1 Nannocystineae bacterium
CACGGGCGTGCTTCGTGTGCGCGACGACGGCGTTGGCATCGCGCCCGACATGCTGAGCCGGGTCTTCGATACCTTCGTGCAGGCGGACACCTCCCTCGCGCGCCGCCGCGGCGGACTAGGGCTCGGGCTCGCCCTCGTAAGAACGCTCGTGGAGCTTCACGACGGTACGGTCGAGGTGTACAGCGCAGGGCGGGGCCAAGGCACCGAGTTCACGGTGAGGCTGCCCCTGAGCGCTGCACCTGAAGCCGTCGCGCTACGCCAGACGCCCCCCAAACCATCACACCGCCGCGTTATCCTCATCGAGGATAACCCCGATGCTGCCGAGAGCTTGCATGCCCTGCTCGAGCTCCATGGCCACGACGTGAGCGTTTCCCACTCGGGCCACGAGGGCATTGCGGTGGCCCGCGATTTTCATCCCGATGTCATCATCTGTGATGTCGGCCTTCCCGATCTCGATGGCTACGAGGTAGCTCGAGTCGTGCGCGCAGACGAGAGCTTGCGGGATGTCTTCCTGATCGCGCTCACCGGTTACGCGCTTTACGACGACATCCAACGCGCCTATGCCGCGGGCTTCGATCGCCACCTCGCGAAACCACCGAGCGAGGAGCTGCTCGAACAGGCCGTCTCCGAATCACCCAGACACCCGCGCTCTTGACGGGCGGCGCGGAGGACCTTGCACGGCCTTGGCTGCGCACTGCGTTTTCCTCGATCGTAACGAACTGCTCGCGCTATCTCGCGGCGATTGGATCGCAGAGGGCGGCAACGTCATCTTCGCCGGGCCGATCGGCTCAGGCAAGACTCACCTCGCCATCGCGCTCGGCGTCGAAGCTGCACGCCAACGCAAGCGGGTCGCGTTTCAACGAGCCGCTGAGCTCGTTTGCGCACTCATCGAGGCGCGCGACCAACGCGAGCTTGGACGGCTGCAAAAACCGACTCGCGGCGTCGACCTTCTCATCCTCGACGAGGTGGGCTTTGTGCCTTTTGACCGGGCCGGCGGTGACCTGCTTTTCAACCTCCTCTCCGACCGCCACGAACAAAAGCGCGCCACCGTGATCACCACACGCGGCAAGAGCTACCGCATGCGACGCCGCAAGGCTCCGGCGAAGGCCGCCACGACCAAGCCGACGCCCTCCACACCTGCCGCCCGCGCACGGACGGCCAAGACGCGTTAGGATGCCTCCTCGGGGTGGATCACTTTGGGGCCGACGGGGTGGATCACTTTCACACCGCCGGACCACGGCCTGCGCGCGTGGGGGGCGGGCGGAGCATTCGGCATGCCAATGCGTCCCAAACTGCGGTTTTTGCGTATTGCGCACGCAAGTCACGGGTGGCTAACTCATCGTCGATGCGCTTTGCTCAACGACATGGTTACAGTGGATTTCCGAAGTACGACAGGGCTCACCTGTGCACCAACGCGGTAGGAGTGACCTGGCTCGCGCTCGCACTCGGCTGTAGCGATTCCTCAGCAGCCGATCCAGACCCTGGCGGGGCCGATGCGAGCGATCCGCCGCCTGACGCAGGGGCGCCCGGAGTAGCGGATGCCGGTGCCCCAGACGCGAGTGGCCCGGATGCAGGAGACCCTGAAAGCGTCACGGTAGAAGGTGCGCTCCATAAGGGGCCTTTCGTCCTCGGGTCGAGCGTTGAGGTCTCCCCCGTGGACGAGGCGGGCAATCCTACAGGCAGCGTGTTTGCCACGGAGACCGTAAGTGATTTGGGGGACTTTGACTTAGAAGTCGAATATCAAGGTCCCGTCCGTCTCGAGGGAGACGGCTTTTACTATAACGAAGCGACGGGATCGCTCTCCGACGCGCAGATCACCCTGCGCGCATTCGACGAAGTCGCAGAGGATGGTGACCAGGAGATATACCTCAACCTCGTGACGCATCTCACCAACCGGCGGGTACGGCATCTCTTCGCTGACGGAGCCTCCCTATCCGATGCTATCGAGCAGGCGGAAGAAGAGCTTCAGGCGGTGGTGGGCGTAGGTGGAGAGGATTTTTCGCCCGAGCGCA
Organism: Nannocystineae bacterium; assembly: GCA_007133195.1. Classification (GTDB taxonomy): domain Bacteria; phylum Myxococcota_A; class Polyangia; order Haliangiales; family Haliangiaceae; genus SLNH01. The sequence continues at coordinate 2,013 of SLNH01000164.1, forward strand.
GCGGCACCGATATGCAGGTGGTCGGCGAGGACGACCCGGAAAACGCCTATCTACTCGCACTCAGCGCAATCCTCGCCAAGGCCGCGGAGGTTCGCAACCCCGACTCCGCTGATGCTGAGCTCCAGGAGATGATCAACACCTTTGCGCAAGATTTCGAGTCTGACGGTGAGGTCGCCGAGGCGCGCGTTGAGCCGATCGACGAGGCCCATCGCGGAATAGATGCCGATTGGATCACCCACCTTCTCGAGCAGAGGCTCGACGATATCGATTCGTCGGCTGAAATCCCTGATATGGGTCGAGTACTCGACACGAGCGGCGACGGGTTCGCCAACGCGGACGACGTGTGTCCGCGTGATCACGGCCCCTCGCAGGGCGAGGTGGATGAGCCGTTCCTATGCGACTACGAGCGCCGCTTTTTCCCCATCGATTCGGGGTTTCATCTACTGTTGCTCGATGACATAACGGGAGACGGAAAGACCGATATTATTCTCGATGTTGCAGGCGGTCTTCGCCTAATCGCGGACATAAATGGCGATAACTTCCAATTAGAAGATCTCGCGATCGAAGGTCGCGAAAACTTTCACATCGCCGACGCGGTCGATGTAGATGGCGACGGGATCCCCGACCTCGTGGGGCTAGACTTCTCCGTGCAGGAAGGCCCCGAGGAAGAAGTCGCCTGGTTTCGCCAGACAGAGCCCGGTGAGTTCGAGCGAATGGACCCGATTTGGCCCAACAACCTCACCGGCGACGAAGACTGTGCGTTCTCGCATCGAGATCGGCTCTCTTGGGCCGATCTCGACGGAAGCGGTCGCGCCGACCTCGTCGTGGCAAGCCGGGACTGCGTGGTGGAACTCTTTCAAAACGAGTCGGGAGAGCTGGGGAGCCCTCGCGTGATCCGCGAGCAGTCAGACATCTTTATCGACTCACCGCCCGTTGCCGTAGATGTCACGGATAATGGATTCAAGGATATCGTCTTCGCCCACCCTGGCGGTAGTCCCTCTTCGCCCAAGATCCAGGTTACCGCAATCCTTAAAGATGACTCCGGGGATGTAGACTCGGTGCACGAGCACGAGATCGAACGGGATTACTTTGATTTCGTGGAGTTTTTGGATGTGAGCGCGAGACGCGCCGGCTCGAGCGCCGCCGTCCTCGTGAACATCCAGGAGCCCGGTGGTGGCCTCCAAAGCGCGTCGTTCCTCTTGGAGCTCACGCCGGAAGAGGGCTTCGAGCCGAGCGGTTCCGATATAACGATCGAATTTCTCGATGATTTCCGCGACGGCGTGTCGAGGGGAACCGTTCTGGCCGACATCTTCGGTGAGGGCGCGGTTGCGGTCAGTCCGCCCGCGATCTTCGGGTTCGGGCATTCGGACTCGCGCGGCGATATCTCCCGAATACGCGGCGTGAGGGAGACGCTGCTTAGCCCGGCCCCCCGTGACGACGGTGAGGAATGCATCGTCAGCGAATACGAAGGAAGAGGAGAACGCGGCCTCGCGACGATCTGTCCGCGCTGAGGTAAGCCAGCGACATTCCCGGCCTCGATCCGCTCGCTCCGGCCCGAGTTGGCGATGACTACCTCTGGCCCTACCAGGCGATTCAATACAACGAGGTTGGCGATCACGGCATCGTGGTGCTCGATGCTCGAACCCTCGAGACCCACTTTGTCGCCGGCGACGTGGAAGTCACCGACGTCACCGCCGAGACGCGCGAGCAACTGGAGCTTCAGCGCCGCGAGCACATTTCGCTCCGCGCGCGTCCGGGATTCGGACGACGTCGGCCGAATTTCAGACGGATTTCGGACGGGGCCGGACGGACATCGGACGGCTCGCGGAGGGTGGTGGCGAGGGCCTGGACGGGGGATTCGGCGGGTTTGCGAGGGTTTGGCGCAGCGCTCGGCGAAGCAGCTTTTGCCCTGACGCGATGTGGCGCGGGGCTTGCTTCGGCGGGCTTTCATGAGGCTCGTCTTCGATCGCGGGACGATCGTGTTTCGCGGTGATGCGCCCGCTGTGAGCTTGCCCGGGGCGCGCTGGGATCCGCGAATCGAGGGCTACCGGGCGCAGGCCTGCCGTCATCGAGAGATCTTGGGCGCGCTCGCGTCGGCGGGATCCGAATTTCGGGACGACGTGCGAAGGCCGCAGGCCGCCGAGGAGGCGGTCTCCGAGCCGGCGCTTCGGCCCTATCAGGAGGCCGCGCTGCGCGCGTGGCAGGACGCTTCGCTCCGCGGGATCGTCGCGCTTCCCACGGGGAGCGGAAAGACGAGGCTCGCGGTGGCGGCCATGGCCAGGCTCGGCTGCGCCACGCTCTGCGTCGTGCCGACCCGGGTCCTTCTCGAGCAGTGGCGATCGGTGCTCGGCGGCTACGTGGCGCGCGTTGGCTGCTACGGAAACGGCGATCGGGTGCTCGCGCCGATCACGGTGGCAACCTATGCGAGCGCCGAGCGCCACATGCCGCAGATCGGAAACCGCTTCGACCTGCTCGTTATCGACGAAGCGCACCACGCCATCGCCGAGAGCCAGGGGGATCTGTTTTCGATGTGCACAGCGCCGGCGCGGCTCGGGCTCACGGCCACCCCGCCGCGCGGGGCTGACGGCCTCGCGGCCTTGGCGGAGCACATCGGGCCGGTGGTCTACGAACGTGCGCTCGGCGACCTGGCCGGGCGGTTTCTCGCCCCGTTCGACGTCCGCACGATCCGGCTCGATCTCGAAGACGCCGAGAGGGAGCGCTACAGGCGCGAGATGACGTGCTTTCGCGAGGTCTATGGCCCGTTTCGAGAGCGCTTCCCATCCGCGTCGTGGGCGGAATTCGTAAAGGCGGCCGATCGCACGAACGCCGGCAAGCGCGCCGTCGCCGCCTGGCGCCGGGCGCAAAAGCTCCTCGCCTACACCGAGGCCAAGCGGCAGGCGCTCGCCGAGCTCCTCGACTTTCACGCGGGTGCGCGCGTTTTGATTTTCACGGCCGATAACGCGTCGGCCTATGCGATCGCACGCGAGCGACTGGTGATGCCGATCACCTGCGACATCGGCAAACGCGAACGACAGCGGGCGCTCGCCATGTTCGCGACGGGCGAGCTGAAGGCGCTTGTGTCGGCGCGGGTCTTGAATGAAGGCATCGACGTGCCCGACGCCGACATCGCGATCATCGTGGGCGGCTCGCTCGGCGAGCGCGAGCACGTCCAGCGTGTGGGCCGCCTTCTGCGGCCGGTACCGGGAAAGCGGGCGGTGGTCTACGAGCTCGTCACCCGCGCGAGCGCCGAGGTCGGACAGAATGCGAGGAGGAGGCGCGGTCTTGCAAGCGACGTCGCTCTATAGCCCCCACCCGGCCCAGGGCGTCGTTACGCCCGACTATCTCGGGGCGGAGGATGTGCCTTGGCTGGTGGTGCTCATCGAGGCGTTTCAGCGCTTCGAAGGTCGCCCCCGGCGCGAGCTCGATCTGCATTTGCGCGAAGAGCTAAGGCGTCCGAGCCCCAAGCCGAAGCGCGACGCCGCGATCCACGTTCTTCACAAGCTGTGCCGCTCGAAAAGGCCGCCGCCCATAAAGCCCAAAAAGATCCGAGCGGCGCTGTTCGCAGCCGCCGCCGCTGCGCCAAGACGCGATCCGAGCACAGTCCGCGCACAGGTGGCCGAGGCGCTCGCGCTCGCCCCCGAGCACCTCGACACCTTGCTCTTCGCGGACCTTCCCAGCGAGCGGCCGATGGAGGCGCCGCCGCAGAGCCTCACGGCGCACGAACTGGTGGCGCGCACCAATCTTCACATCGCCCAGGGCATTTTGCGCCGGGCCACCCAGGTCGAGCTCGAGCTCAAGGGAAACGCGCGCGCCGTCATCCGGGTCGCCCGCCTGCAGGGCTTGATCGTGGTCGCCGAGCCAGCGGCCGAGAGCGCCGATTACGCCGTGCGCGCGGCGATCTCGGGTCCGCTCGCGCTGTTTCGCAAGACTGTCGTCTACGGCCAGGCGCTCGCGGCGCTTTTGCCGGCGCTTTCGTGGTGCGATCGCTTCGCTCTGCGCGCCACATGCGGCCTCGGCGCGCGATCGGCCGTCGCCGAAATCCGAACCGGCGATCCCATCTTTCCGGGGGACGAGCCGCGCATGTGTGACAGCAAGCTCGAACAGCGGTTTGCGCGCGACTTCGCCAAGGCGGCTCCCGACTGGGATGTGATCCGCGAGCCGGAGCCCGCACGCGCCGAGGGCCGGCTCATCTTTCCCGACTTCGCTCTCGAGCACCGTCGCCACCGCCGGCGTTGGCTGCTCGAGATCGTCGGCTTTTGGACGCCGCAATACCTCGACCACAAGCTGGGGGCGCTGCGCCGCGCCCGCCTCGAAAACCTCATCGTCTGCATCGACGCCGACCGAAACTGCGAAGAGCGCGAGTTTCCGTCCCACGCGCGCGTCATCCGCTATCGCAAAAAAATCGATCCAGCCGACGTCCTTTCGATTATCGAAGGAAGCTCTTGACCATGAAGTGTGCGTAGGACATCGGGGAGTCCGGGTTCCTTGCCCCTGAGGGAAAGGCGCATTCCAGGTTGATGAGACCTAGGTACATCGGCCCCGCCATCGCCCTACCGGGAACCGACGCTACTCCCGTTATCGTTCGGCGGATCGACCGGCAGGAACGGAGTGAAGGAGTGGTTGAAGCAATCTGTTTCAGGATCGCCGTCGTCGAACTCTTCCGGGCAGGCGAAGCTCGAGATCTGATCTTCTA
>SLNH01000129.1 GCA_007133195.1 Nannocystineae bacterium
AACGACGTTTTGGCCGAAACAGGTCGACTTTTTTTACCGACCGTGCAGCCAGACGCTCGCGCTGCGCTAAGCTGAGCAAATGCAACTTGTCCGTCGATGGACGATGCTCCAGCTCCTCCACGAAGACTGGTGGAGCGTCTTGGAGCTCGCCGAGGAGCTTGGGGTCTCCAAGGCGACCGTACAGCGCGATATCGGCGAGCTCCGCGAAGTCGTCGAAGTGCGAGAGAGCGAATCGCCCGACCATTCGCAAATGCGGCTGTATCGCATCACGAAGTCCGACCTCCGCCGCTCGCTCGGCCTGTAAACCCCGACGTATGGCGATGCGCCGCCCGGGTTAGGGCGGACGCGGCCGATATGCTAAACCGAGCGCCTCGGCCTCGGCCACGCGGATGCACGGGTATCAACCCCTTGCACCTCGTGCCCGGCGGGCCCAGCGCGACGCCGCGGCGCGTCCGGCCGCGCGGGTGCTCCGGGGCCTGCCACTTCGAACCCGGAAATCCCGTCAACGAAACGCAAACGGAGGAGCGATGTCCAAAACGCGACCCACATCCGACAATCGAGAGCCGATCCCCGCGGCCGCGACCGCCTTGCGGCCGGAGCGAGCCGCCGGCGCGTGCTGGATCTTCGCCCTCGCCCTCGCCCTCTCCGGCTTCGCGCTCGCCGCGTGCGAGGACGATGATCGCGAGGACGACGGGACCTATACCCTCTCGGACGTCGAGGAGCACGACAGCGAGGACAGCTGTTGGCTCGTGATCGACGACGTCGTTTACGACGTCACCGGGTATCTGTCGGCGCACCCACCGGGCGCGGACGAGATTTTGCCGAACTGCGGCGGTGACGCCACGGAGGCCTACGGCGCGGTGGAGCACTCTCAGACCGCGCAATCGGTGCGCGATGACCACCGCATCGGGACCCTCGTGGAGGAATGACAGCGCGCCGGCGCTACGAGCACGCACAGGCCGGCGGCTCGTGAGCGCCGGCGAACACACTCACGCGAGGGTCTAAGCTTGCGCGCAGGCCGCGCGCCGGCTGCGCGCGGCTCGCGCACGGCGTGGCGCTACTCGGCCACGCCGTCACCGCCGCCCAGGAACTCGAGGGCGGCTTGGGCCTGCACCAGTCCGAATCCGAACTCGTGGTTTCGACCGGGCTCGCCCAGATCCTTGGCCGATTCCTGCAGCGCGGCCCGGATCTCCTCGGCGGAACTATCGGGGTGATGGCTCCAAACGAGGGCCGCCACGCCCGCGACGTGAGGCGACGCCATCGAGGTGCCGTTCAACCGATCGTAATGACCGGGCTCGACCTCGAGGGTGGTCTCCTCGCCCAGGCGGTGAGCCAGCAGCGCCTGTCCGTCGTCTTGCCGGATGCCGGCCGAGGGAATCGAGGTCTCTTCGTCGCCTAGCGTTCCGAACAGGTCTCCGTCCTCGTTGTTATAGATCACCGCCGCCGCGCCGCCGCCGGCCTGACAGCTCAAGACCTTGTCCGCGAAGCTGACCTCCCCGCGCTCGATGAGGCACACGGCGCCCTCAGCGTCTTCGCAGGTGTCCGTACCGAGGCCGCAATCGACCAGCGGGCCCGTCCCCGACGAAAGCGGCGAACCATCCATGCCGGCGGCCGATACATCGTCGCCTCCAGAGGTGAGCTCGGCGATTTCGGCCGAGTCCACTGGCACCGTCGAGAGCACCCCCACGCCGGGCGCCGCGAGTTCGACCTGGTTGTTGGTCTGTGAAAACTCGGCCTTCTCCTTGCTGTCGTCGATGGCGGCCACCGAAATCACGGCGTCGTACGAGGCGGGGTATGACTTGCGGTTGTTGCCGTCGTTGCCGGCCGCCGCCACAGGCAAGATGCCGTCATCGAGCATCTCGGCGAACGCCCGCCGCGCAGCGCCGCTGGGAAGGGAGCCGCCGAGGCTCATGTTGATCACATCGGCGCCGGCGTCCACGCACTCGTTGGCGGCGTCGACCAAGTCTGACGCGAACGAGGCGCCGCACGAGTCGTTGAAGTACTTGACGACGTGAATGTTGATGAGGCCGCTCGGCAGGACGCCCACGACCCCCACGTCGTTGTTTAGCGCGGCGATCGTCCCGGTCACATGCGTTCCGTGCCCACAGCCGTCCTCGAAAGCATCGCCGGTGTCACCGAGATCCGACTTGGTGACGTGCTCACCGTCGGGGAGATCCTCGTGGGCGATGTCGTAACCGGAGTCGATTACGCAAACCGTCTTGTTACCGGCCTCGGCATCGGAGACGAGGTCTGCCTGCACCATCTCGATCCCGTAGGGCTGCTCTTGGCCCTGCGGATATCGCACTGGATCGACTTCGATGGATTCGATGCCCGGCTGATTGCTGAGCTCTTCGATGGCGTTTTCCGGGATCTCGGCGGCCACCGCGTTTTGCGGCCCGAGATCGACGAGCACCTCGCCGTACTGGTGCGCCGACGCGGCGCCCAGCTCGTCCGAAAACGTGAGGATGTAGCGATCGTGTGGCGAGATCGCCTGCTCGGTCGCTCCGGTATGGCTCTCGGTATCCGCCGCGCAGCCCCAGGCGGCCGCTGCGGCCAGGAGCCCCGCGCCCGCGCCCAGCGCCCACTTATTAGCTTCGGTCATGACGATTTCCCCTCTTCACCGTGGTGTGTAGGCGGCGCGCCACCTGCAAATGGGGGACCTGTCGGACCACCGGCGGGCTTGTAACCATTTACGCTACTTATCTGTCCGTGCTGCACACCGGCGAGAGATGTCAACGCGACTATCCGGCAGCTCGACTAGCCGCTGTGCCAGTCAGGCGCAGTCACGCCGCAGCTTGGCTGGTTTCGCCCACATATAGCCCGATGTGGCCATTGGTGAGTGTCGGTCATGACACGGAGCACACTGTACTCCGAAGCTGACCGGCGTCGTCCCCGCCCGAGCGCCCAGGACGGCCGAACGCGTCGGGCGCCCGGCGCGCCGAGCGGCCCAAGGATCACGAAGACCGAGAGACGCTGCTCACAGGCGCCCGATCTCTCGAAAGCGGCCTAACGTACATGACGAGCGGAAGCCGAAATCGTAGACTCGTGGGAAAATCCTTTAATGGCCTCGCATGGATCGAAACGAAACCCGCACCGGAGGCGAAGGCGCGATGATGTGCTTGTACACGGCGTCGCCGTCAACGGGTTCCTGACGCCTTCGGAGCGTTCCGCCCGCGGCTGCGCGAGCTCGGCATGATCGAGGACACGTAAGAGCGGAGACGATGAAGGAGTTCGAGTTAGACGACGAAGACGTCATGGTGCGGGGCATCGCGGTCGAAGCTTTCATAGACGCCTTCGGAGCGTACCGCTCGCGAGGCGAAATGGTGTTGGCGCGCTTTTTGGGCACCGAAGACGACAGCATTCGATCCGATGGGTACTACGGGGCTACCAAGCTGCTCGCGGCGTTTCGCGAGCTTCAAGACCAGTTCGGGGTCGAGTTTATGTACCGGGCCGGACACCACCTTTACGAGCGCGCCCTCTTTCCGCCCGGAATCGCTTCGTTCGAAGACGTATTGGTCGCGCTGGATGAGGCGTATTACCTAAACCACCGAAACGCCGACGGCAAAATCGGGCATTACAAATATACGAAGACCGGGCCCACGAGCGGCCTCATGGTGTGCGACAACCCTTACCCCTGCGCCTTGGACATGGGCCTCTTCGCCGGGTCCGCCGAACGGTTCGACGAAAACGCAAGCCTCACCCACGAGGACGAAGCGCTTTGTAGGCACAAGGGCGCAGACCAGTGCATCTACCGTATTGAATGGTAGAGGCCCACCGCGGCGCACGGCCTCTCGTGTTCATCGTCACCGGAGCCGCGCCATTCTGAGCTCCACTCAGTCGCCGGTGGTGCGTCGACACCTGACTCGGTGAACAGGTCTCCTGCACTCCTTGGCAGTTAATTTAACGACGAAAAGTGCGCGACAACGTACCTTCTGTACGCTTGCACTAAGTCGTGTCCGCTGTACCCACGGATGTAGACTGGGAGGCCATCGGTTGCCTCCTGGCCGATGCGCTTACCAAGCCGACGTTCGTCCTCGATCGCGCAGGTGAGTTTCGCATGCTCAATGCTGCGGCCGAACGCGCGACCGGCTGGCGTCGCCAGGAGGTCGTCGGGTCACTTTGGAACGAGCGCATCACGCCCACCACCCCACGCTCGAATCGCGAGCGGTGGGTCGTCGACGCGCTCCGGGGCATCATCCGGGAGGCTTCGTTTCGCGCCCGCTCCAAAGACGGCGCCCCGCTCGCGATCGACGCCGAGCTCGCCCCGGTCGGCGACGGCGACTCGAAAGCGCTGCTCCTCGTCGCCACGCGCGTCGCCCTCATCGATCTGACCAGCGAGCCCGCGACGATCATCCGCTATCAGCTCTCGACTCGAGCCGAGTCGTTCGGCCTGCTCGAGTACGTGTCCACGGGCTCGCAGACCCGCTACGTCGAAGGCCGTGACTTGCGCTGCTTCGACCACCTCTACGGCCGTGAGTCACCCTGCGAGAGCTGCCCCGCCCTACGCGGCGCGCAGAGCTCGTGGCCGCGGGTCGAGGTCCGCGCGCATGCCACCCGCGACGATATGTACGAGGTCGTCCAGGCCTCCAAGATCGAGGGGGACTCGGTGCAAGTCCAGGTGCGTCGCATCACCGACGAGGAGCTTCGCCGCCTGTTCTCGGCGAAGCTCGAGCGCGTCTCCGACGCGTCCGGCCTCACGACTCGCGAGCACGCGGTGCTCGAACACCTCATGGTGGGACGTGGCCCCGACGAGATCGCGACGTTACTCGCCGTCAGTAAGCGAACGGTGAAATTTCACCAAACCAACCTATTGCAGAAACTCGGGGCCGAGTCCCGCAACGACATCCTCCGCCTGCTGCTCTGATACCGGCCGGGAGTGCAGGTCGTACTCCCGAGAGTACAGTTCACAAACTAGGCGACTCCCATCACTCTCGCGAGTCCGGGGGAATGGTCGAGTTGTCAGAGCACAGAGAAGAAGAAGGGGCGCCCGCGCCGGGCCAAGCGGCGCTGAAAGGGCTCCGAGCCCCACTGACCGAGATCGTCGAGGAAATCGGGCGCTTTGATATACGCGGCTACGAGGGATGGCCCGCCGCGGAGCTCGTAACCGATCTGCAGCCGATCGCGGCCGGGCTCGTCGAGCGAGCGATCGCCGCCATCGATGAAGTGATCGGGGAAACGGTCGCGCGCTGCGCCGGAGCTTCCGAGGCCGCGGCTCCCTTAGACCGAGGAGCTTCCACCGACGCCGAGCTCGACGATCGCTTCGAGTTCGCGCTCGATTCCCTCGTGGATCAAACCGATCCGACGATTCAGGCCATCGACGATATCGCGTTCGTCGCCCGCCTCGAGTTTCGCCAGCGGCGCAGCCGCCTCGCCGCGCTCACCGCGGAGCGCAGCCGCATAGACATCCTCAGCGAATGCGAGCGCGGGCTGCGCGGCGTGCGCAAGTCGCTGAGCGCCCTCGATCAAATCATGTCGGACACGCTCGGCCTGCCGCCCGGTTTGGGGTACGAGTCGGAGCTTCAAACATCGCTGCGTGTACGCCGCTGCTATGCGCGATTCCGAAGGCAGATCCTCGAAGGCGGCGAGCCGGGCTACGACGAGGTCTACCCGCGACTTCGCGCCGCCGGGACCGTCATCGCCGTCTTGGTGGGCCGCGACATCTACCCCGAGCTGAGAATCCGCGACCGCCTGCAGATCCGCGAGCTCCAAGACCGGATCCTCAGCTGGCTGCGTACCGGCCGCGACGACCTCGCCGGCGGAATTCGCCTCTATCAAGATCTCGCCGCGTTCGTGGGCATGTTGACCGAGGTCAACAATCGCCAGGAGCTGGTCGCCCACGACGCGGCGCTCGTCGAAGATGCCCACGACCAGCTCACGGCGGACGCGATCGACGGCGAGCGCCCGATCCCACCCGAGCTTTTCCGCAGACTCGACGCCCTGCGGGGACTCGACGACGAGGTCGACGAACTGCTCGACGCTGCGGAGCCCCGGGATCGCGCCGCCTGGAAATCACTCTTGGCGCGCCTTCGCGCTCGCCTATGCGCCAGCTTTTCCCAACGCTGAGGTCCTTGCGTGCCGGAGAAGGAACGTCCCCTGTCCACGCTCGATCGCCTCATCGCCCAGCGCGCCAGCGGCGAGCTCATCTGCGCCGCCCCCGACCTGGAGGTCCACGTGTTCTTGCAGCGCGGCCGCGTGGCGTGGTGCACCGAGTCCGGCAAGCCCTTCGCCTTCACCCGCAGGCTCACCGAGCTCACCGAGCTCGACCGCGATACGTTTCGCCAGATCCTCGACGAGTGCCGGCGCGATCGACTGCCCCTCGGCGAGACGCTGATCCAGTGGCGCGTCGCGTCGATCGATCAGGTCCGCGAGGCCCTGCGCCATCAGATCGTCTCGGCACTCGAGGCCCTGGTGAGCGAGAGCCAGGTCCAGGTCCTGTTTCTCGAGCGAAGCCGCGAATTCGCCGAATACGACGAGGCGCTCACGTTCGAGCTCGACGACGTTTTGCCCGCTGCGGCGAAACCGCGGGAGACGATCGCCACCGCGCGGTCCGAAGACGACGACCTGAACGCCCGGCTCCGCGGGTTTTACGACGAAGTAACCGGCGTGGCGTGGGCTGGCGTCGTCCAGCGTGGCAAATCACTGGCTTGGCACCCCTCTACACAACCTCGAGCCGAATCGATCGCCCGGCTCTCCGAGTTCTCGCTCGACGCTTGCGCGGATTTCGTCGCCGTGCGCGCCGGCCTCGGCACCGTGATCGGCGCCGCGCTCGCCGATCGCGACGGCGGGGTGTGGTGCGGCCTCGACGTCGACGCGACGATCGGCGCGGCCGTCTCGGCGCTCACCGCGACCTTCCCGCTCGACGACAAGCCGACCGAAGGCATCACGAGCGCGCCTGAGATCGATTCTGACGGCGACTCGCCGGCGGCGGAGACGGTGCTCGCGTTCATGGAGCGCGCCCGCGACGTGCTCGGCGTCGCCCTCGTCGATCGCGACGGCTCGAGCCCCTATCGGGCCGTTCGCGGCGGCCCCGGGCTGCGCGACGCCCTCTTCGCGCTCGAGCGCCGCCTTCCGATCTTGGAGGCGGCGGATCACCTCGATGCGCTCTGGCCCGGCGAGCGCGGCGATGACTTCGGCTCCGCGCCGACGAGCGTCGTCACCGGCGAGGGCCCGCTTTGGTGCTTCGGCGCCGAGCTCACCTGCGGGCCGAGCGACACGATCTGGCTACTCACCGACCGCAGCACATCGCAAGGCCTAGGCTGGGCCTATCTCGGTGCGCTCGGAAGACAGCTCGCGCATCGGGAGACGACATGAGCGAAGCGCCGGTTCTCGCGCTGCGCCGGTTCGGCGTCGCCTTCGGCGATCACGTGGTGCTCGAGGACGTGACGATCGCGCTCCCTCCCGCGGGCATCACCGTACTCGTGGGCCCGGCCGGCGCGGGGAAATCGACGCTGCTGCGCACGCTGGCGGGCCTCAACGACCCGCAGCCTTGGCTTCGGACGTGGGGGCGGGTGGCGCTGAGCGGCGAATTTGTCGACACATCCAAGCGGAGGCGCGAGCGCCAGCCGACGCACGGCGGCCTGCGCAGGATCGCGCTCGTCGTGCAAAACGCGCGGTTTTACATGGCGTCGGTCCGGGAAAATCTGGCCTCCGCGCTGCCGAACCGCGGGGCGCTCTCGCACGCTGAACAGCAGGAGGCGATGCGCGAGCTTCTGCGCGACCACGGCCTCGCGCGCCTCGCGCGCAGTCTGGACGCCGCCGTCATCGGTCTCCCGCTGTCGATACAGCGGCGACTCGCGATCGTGCGTGCCGCGGCCACGCCCGCGAGGCTGATCATGGTCGACGAACCGACCGCCGGTCTCGACCCCGACGACGCGCCGCCGGTCGTCGAACTCCTCACGCGCCTCGCGACGCGCCGCGCGCTGCTCGTCGTCACACACAACCAGGCACACGCCCGCGCGCTCGGCGGTCAGACCGCGCTGCTTGCGGGGGGCACGATCCAAGAGGTCCGCGACACCAACGACTTCTTCGAGGCGCCAAACTCCGAGCTCGCCCGAACCTTCGTCCGCACCGGCGGCTGCGTCGCGCCCACCCCGAGCGCCGCGTCCGACGCGCCGCCGGAAGCCACCAACACCTCGGTCCCCTCCCGGGCGCCCAGCCGATACGAGGGCCCTCGCGGTTTTTACTGGCTGCGTCCGGGCGCGATCGGCGGCTGCGCGCGCCCGGGCATCCTCGAGGACCTCGATGTCGACCTGGACGCGCTCGCCCGCCTCGGGGTGTCCCGGCTCGTCTGTCTCGAGGAGTGCCAGACCATCGACCCGTCCCACCTGAGAGCTCGATCGATCGAGCCGCTCCACGTCCCGATCGATGACATGGAGGCGCCCTCAATCGCGCAGGCGACGGCGCTGTGCCGCGAGATCGACGAGCTCATCGCTCGCGGCGAGATCGTCGCCGCGCACTGCCGGGCGGGCCTCGGGCGCACCGGGACCGTCCTCGCGTGCGTGCTGATCCACGAGGGAACCCCCGCGATCGAGGCGCTCGAAGCCGTCCGTCACATCAACCCGAGCTGGGTCCAGTCGAGTCGCCAGGTCCGATTTCTCGAAGAGTTCGACGCCGCGCAACGAGAACGCAACCGCGAGGGCTCCGGCGCGGCGTGACCATCGCCCTCGAACGAACACAACAAGGAGTACATCGATGACATTGGATGCCGCGCTGGCCAAGGCGCAAACCCAGGTTCCCGACTGCGTCGCCGCCGGCTACGTCGATATGAGCACCGGCATGCTGCTCGGCGTCAAGACGGTCGACTCTCATCCGCAAGAAGTCCTCGACCTCGTGTCGGCCGCGACCGCCGACCTGTTCCAGGGACAAAACGTCACGGCGATCGAGAAGCTGTTTCGCAAATCCCGCGGGCACAGCGAGGACGGCAGTCACTACTTCAAAGAAATCATCGTGTTCAGCGAGAACCTCATCCACGTGTTCTTGCGCGCGAAGAAGAGCACCGATCAGGCCGCCGTCTTCGTGACGCGCGGCTCGGCCAACATCGGGATGGTGATCACCAAGAGCCGCGCCGCGCTCTCGGCGATCGAGGAAACCGCCTAGCGCGGAGTAGGAATCGATGGCAACGACACAAGAAATCTGCAAAACACTCGTCGAGAAGGTCGACGACTGCCTGGCCACCGGCGTCGTCGACCTAAACACCGGGATGATGATGGGCGTGCACCACACCGTCCCGTACTTCACCCAGGCCTATCTCGACGCCGTGGCCGCCGCGGCCGTGGAGATGTTCCGCGGCAAGAACGTCCGGCGCGTCGAAGAGCTCTTGGGCAATCAGCGCGGGGAAGACATCAAGGACTCGTTCGAGGAAGTCTTCATCTCCTCGCCCAAGACGTTTCACTTCATGATGGTCTTGCCCGACAAGGGCGCGGTCGTGGTGATGGTGACGAAGAAGACGACCAACCAAGGCCTCGGCTGGGCCGCCCTGCGCAACAACATCGACGGCATCCGCGCGACGCTCCCCTAGCCACCCGTGAGCACGTGGTTCCCCAAGCCGGCGCGCGCCGGTGCTCTCGAGCTGGTCGGCTCGCCGGGCGAGCTCTCGATGGCCGCGCTCTTCGAACTCTTTTATCAGCCGGGCGCAAAGGAGTGGCGGTCGAAGGTGGGCGTGGCGGGAAAGGCCGACGGCTCGGGAAAGCCGACCACGCGGCTCTTGGCGGCCGACGGATGGGTGCTCAAGACGGATATCGCCCGCGCCAGGGAAGGCGGCGACGAGCTTCGCGAGGAGCTCGAGCGCATGGCGGACCTGGCGCGGCGCACGACGCTTTGGCACCCCACGAAGCAATGGGCCGTGATGCGGACGAGCGACGGCTACCTCCCACTGTCGGTGTGCCGAGAGCTTCAAACGCTGCGGGCGGTGACGCCGCTGTCGGCTCGACTCGACGCGTGGACGCGCATGATCTCCTTCGGCGTGCAGACGCACATCGAGCGCGGTGTCGGCCTCGACCTCAACCCGTCGAACTTCGGCTTCGAGCGACCGGAGGAACGCCTGTATTACCTCGACGACGAGACGTCGCCGCGCCTCGGATGGGCCGAGTTGGCGTCGGCGATCGTCTCGCGTCTCCCCGAAGAGCCCGAGGCCGATGACCTGGCCCTGTGGCGCGGCTGGGGTGCGGAGCTCGGGCCGATCCTCGAGCCGATCTGCGGCGGAGCCCTCGTCGAGCTCGACGCCGAGCTTCGTCGCTATCCGCTGCACTCGCGCTTTGCGGAGCGCCGCGACGCACTCCTCGAGGGGCTCGCGAGGCCGAGACGCAGGCGCGCCGGCCGCGGCGAGCCCGAGCTCACGTGCGTGCTGGCCGACGTTCACGGAAACCTCCCGGCGCTCGAGGCCGTGCTCGACGCGGCGCAGAGCGCGGGCGTGGACAGCTACATCTTCCTCGGCGACGCGGTCGGCTACGGCCCGTGGCCGGGCGAGTGCGTCGCTCGCCTCGCGGAGCTACCTCGAGCCGCGTGCGTGCGCGGCAACCACGATCACGCGATCGCCACCGGCACGATCCATACGGGCATGAACTCGCTCGCCCGCCGCGCCGCGACCTGGACCATCGAGCAGCTCGGCGCACCGGAGCGCGCGTGGCTTGCGTCTTTGCCCCTCGAGCATCGAGCGGAAAACTGGCTCGCGGTGCACGGAGCCCCGAAGGATCCGAACCGCTTCCTCGCCTATGTCTACGAGCTCACCTACGAGGACAACATCCAGCACGTCGCCGGCATGGAGCTCTCGATCTGCCTTTATGGACATACACACGTCCCCTTCGTGCACGAGCGGTCTGCGGCCGGGGGAATCCGCAAGCTGCGCGCGCCGGCGGCGTGGGCGCTCGGCGAGCGGCAGGTAGCGCTCGTCAACCCGGGCGCGGTCGGCCAGCCCCGAGACGGCGATCGGCGCGCCGCCTTCGCGCTGTGGGATCGCCGCGCGGGCTCCATGTCGTTTCACCGCGTGCCCTATCGAATCGAGGATACGCTGCGGGCGATCCGCGCGCGGGGTCTCCCGGAGGAGCTCGCCTCGCGCCTCGAGGAGGGCCGCTAAATGCCCCACGTGGATCGGCGGGCCGGCGAGATCGTGATGCGCATCGTCTACGACGGCGCCCCGGAGTCCGGCAAGACGACGAACATCCGCCAGCTCGCGCAGGCGATCTCGCTGCAGCGGCGGGGCGCGCTGGCGAGCCCCGGCACGTCTGGGCGGCGCACCGAGTTCTTCGATTGGATGGACTTCGCGGGCGGCTACCTCGACGGCCGGCGCGTGCGCTGTCAGGTGGTGAGCGTCCCCGGCCAGCCCGAGCTTTTGCGCCGCAGGCGCTATCTCCTCGACACCGCTGACGCGGTCATCTTCGTGGCCGATTCGCAGCGATCGCGCCTCGAACAGAGCGCGCGCGACTTCAAGCTCCTTCGGCGCGCGCTCGCCAGGCGGCAGTCCGGCGAGGCCGTCGGCGTGCTCCTTCAGGCCAACAAACAAGACCTCGGCGATGCGATCGCCCCCGGGCCGCTGGCCGAGGCGCTCAGCGCGACGGCCGACGTCCAGGTGATCGGCGCCAAGGCGCACGTCGGCGAGGGGGTGATGCAGGCCTTCGTCACCGCCGTGAGGCTGGCGACCGATCGGCTCCGCGAGCTCATGCTGAGCGGCGCGATCGGCGATCTGCCCGAGGAAGCCCGATCCGCCGACGATCTCTACGCCACCCTCGTCGGGATCGACGAGCGCGCCTCGACTCTGCATTCCAGCGCGAGCGCCGAGTCGTCGCGGAACGAGCCGATCCCCGAGGTGCCGAGCGTATCCCAGGTCGCCTCTGGCGCGCTGTGGCCACCGGTGCAAGGACGCGAGAGCCTGCTCTCGGTCGATCGGCGCGCGCTCCGGTCGGTGAGCCCGCCGGCGACGTGGGCGCCGCCCGATACCCGCGAGCTACGTGGCGCCGACAGATGGATCCTTCACACCAGTGATCGCTGGCGAGTTGCGAGCGAATCCGAGGCGCGCGGTGCCCTGCTCGCGCTGGTGCGCCGGCTCGTCCCGCTCGCCGAGCTCATGCCTGCGGGACGCACGCTGTTCGTGGGCCCCGACGGCGACGGGTGGCGAATGTGGATGCAGACGCCGCGCGTGAAGACCCTCGAGGAATCCCTCGCCGCCGCCGCCGATGCAAACGACGGAGAGCGTGTCGCCACGGTGCTGGAGGATATCGAGCGCGCCGACTCGCTTCTCGCTGCCGCCGAGGTCCCCGCCGATCTCGTCGGCCTCGATCGCGTCGCGATCATCGACGGACGAGTCGCGCTGCTCGGCCTTCCAACTGATTCGCCGCCGACCGCCGCCTTCGTCGCGTCTGGCCTGGCCGACGCCGCGCGCGAGCACCTCGAGCGCCTCCGAGCTGGCGCCCCTAGGCCGCCGTAGGAGCGACCGAGGAACGTCCCCCTAGCCCCGCGGCGTCGCGTTCCGGCCTACCTGCACTGGGTCGAGGCGCGTCGCCGTCAGGGGTCGCCCCACCAAGTCAAACGCCCGTTAGCGACGTTCGTAAGATCGTGACGTAACGGGCAAAGGTGGAGTGCGAGGAGGGGGACTCGAACCCCCACGGATTTCTCCACTAGATCCTTAGTCTAGCGCGTCTGCCAAGTTCCGCCATCCTCGCGGGTCCTCGGGACCGGTGGCGATGATTAGTCCCGCGGCGCGTCGTTGTCAAGGAGATGTGGCCGCTCCCAGCATCGCGGGGGGCGGCTTTGTCAACGCGTCTTCACTGCGGCATAGTACGCATTTCGGCCGCTATGCTGAAGCGAGGCGCAAGGCGCCCGGCCATGTCCCGGGCCGGGCTTGTGATGCTGCTGTACGGCGGGCTGGCGGTCCTTGCGGTCGTCATCGCGGCGATTCGGGGCGACTACAACATCTACGTCTACGAAGGCGTCGCTACATCCCCCCCGCGGCTCGCGGCCAGCTTGGTCCTGGGCCTCGCGGTCGGACTGGCGTTCGTGTTCCTGTCCCGACTGGCGGTTCACCGCTTCGAATGGGCCCGCCAGCTCCACCGGGACTTTCGAGGCATCCTCGGTGACCTCTCTCACCGCGAGATCCTCATCATCGCCGTGGCGAGCGCCATCGGCGAGGAGCTGTTGTTTCGGGGCGCCCTGCAACCCTGGATCGGGCTGTGGCCGCAGGCGGTCATCTTCGCGCTCCTTCACGTCGGGCCCGGGTTCCGCTTTCTCCCGTGGACGATCTCGTCGTTCGCTATCGGCGCGCTGTTCGGCTACCTGTTCATCTGGACCGGCGACCTCGGCGCGCCCATCGCCGCGCACTTCATCATCAACTACCTGAACCTG
This sequence comes from Nannocystineae bacterium, assembly GCA_007133195.1. Taxonomy (GTDB): domain Bacteria; phylum Myxococcota_A; class Polyangia; order Haliangiales; family Haliangiaceae; genus SLNH01. The sequence goes on from SLNH01000129.1 coordinate 13,333, forward strand.
CGCTACATCGCGCGCGTTGAGCTGCCGGAGCCCGAGCTCGAGCGCGACCTGGGACGCGACGCCGACCGCACAGGCAGCCGCGCCTACGACCACGGCGGCCGCCAGTCAAAGTAAACCCCAGCCGGGGCAAGCGCACGGGACGGCGACCGGTGCGGCGGCGCCAATTGCACCGAGCCTGTCCGGCTTGCCGTCAGCCGGCCGGCGGCGGCGGTTTACCTCTGTTGTTTGTTCGGGTGGCGCGGCTCTTTCGATGAACGTGGTGTTGGCTCTTACGTTCCTTCGACAAAGAGTGCTTTGCGCTCGACCTCGTCGCCCCGGGACTCGGCGTCGCGGATCGCGGTGGACGCAAATAACGACGAGTAATTCTGAGCTCCTAACAGAAGAATTAAGCTCGACGAGTATATTGAAATTTTGCAGTGGGATGTTTGATTGCCTACAAAAACCTTTGACGCGACCTCCGCGGGACCGGCTAACTGAACCTCGAATGCAGCGCGCGTGCGAGCGCATCTCGCACGCTGTGGCGCTGGCCCTATAGCGAGGTACTCGACAGGGAGGCAGTAGATGTCGGTTGGAACGGTGAAGTGGTTTAATGACGCCAAGGGCTACGGGTTTATTACTCATCCCGATGGGAGGGACGTCTTCGTTCACTACTCATCCATCGAGGGGGAGGGGTTTCGCACGCTGAGCCAAGGCCAAGAAGTGGAGTACGAGTGGAGCGAGGGCCCTAAGGGGCTTCACGCTTCTCTCGTCCGCAAGCTCGATGCTCAGCCCGCGCGCGGGCGCCACCCGCAGCATCACGAGTTGGAGCAAACTCGACACCGGCTATAACCGGGCTGCACTCGGTCGAGGGCCACGGCGTCGCCAAACCGCGCTGCGCCTCCCAACGCATCGGATCACGGACAAAGCCACCGAGATCCAGCTGGAAGCCAAGCCGTCGTCGAACAGGCCACCGCCTCGGCGAGCCAAGCGAAGCGTCGCAGGTAGCCGGCGGTCGCGACCCTAAAACATTTTCGTGGCCGCGCGCCGGGTTGCGCCGCAGCGCTCGCACCTCGTCGCGGCGTGCGGCCGTCGCCCTGGAAACCGGCCCAGCGCCAACCGCCAGTGCCGGGGCGCGGGGCTGGGTTTCGCAGATTCCGGCCGCTCGGGCGAGGCGGCGGGTTACTGCGACGGGGGGGAGCGGGTTAACACGTCCGCGTCCGCCCCGACCTCGATGCGCGCGAGCTCGTCGTAATCCGGGATCTCCGTCGCCTCCCCGGCCTCGTCCAGCTCGACCCAAGCCCGAAGCGCGACGACCTCGTCATCCTCCCGCACGATGCGCACGCGGCCCGCCTGCCGCCGCCCCGGGCAATCAGCGCCGAGGATTGCCGGGCTGGGGAGGCCCGACTCGACCCCACCCACATCGGCCTCGGTGCAGCGCCCGGCAAACACGCCGAGCCCGCGTCGCTCTGAATCGCCCGCCACGTCGGTGGCGACGAGCTCCACGCGGGTCTGCTCATCCCCGGGCTCTCTCACGTCGACCAAGTCATGTATGTCGAGCTCGAGGTAAACGCGCTCGGCGTCCGCGCCCGGCTGTTCCGCCGGTTCAGTGCCCTCGTGGCCCGCGGGATCGGCAGCAGACGAATCGGACGTAGCGCTCGCGCGGTCCTGGCCGCCCCCGCACGCGATCCCGACAATCGCGATCGGGAGGAGTGCCGCTTTTCGGATGTGGTCTCGGCCGCGCGTTACGAGCACGCGGTGCAGGCTTTCACGACCTCGCCGCGAGGGCAAGCGCCGCGGGAGCCCAGACGCCCAGGGCGCGGGTGCGCGCGCGGCGCCGGGGCGCATCCCGCGCGCCCCGCCGGTGTCGATGCCGCCCGCCATCAGTCGAACAGGCTAGGCGCCGCTCTTCGCTTTGGCCCCGAGGTCTCCTCGAAGTCCAGCTCCTCGTTGAAGCGCTCCTCGAGCATCTCGTCCACGCTCGTGTGCATGGAATCCAGGCGGCGGAGCTCCTCGCGCTCGAATTCGGAGAAAGAACGGTAGACTCGGGAAAACGCTGCCATGGTGATGACCTCCTTGCCAAAGCCCCAAAGAGCTTTTGTCCTACATCTGCGCACAATGTAATCCCGTCGCCTACGCCCATCCAATTTTTTGCCGAATTTTCTTCCTGACGGCCTAAACGCCTGATATTACTCGCTGTGAGGCTTCGATCGGCAATTGCTCGCCGTCAGGGCTTCGTGCTACACGGGATCGAGATGGCGCATATCGTCGCGGTCGCAAATCAGAAAGGCGGGGTCGGTAAAACCACGACCGCCGTCAACCTTGCGGCGTCGATCGCCGCCAGCGGGCCGCGCGTGCTCCTCGTGGACTTCGATCCGCAGGGGAACGCCTCGTCGGGGGTCGGCTACCCGCGCGATCGCATCGAATTATCGATCTACGACGCGCTCGTCGGGGAGATCTCCACGGTCGACTGTATCCGGCCCACGGAAATCACCACCCTGTTCCTCGCGCCGGCCACCACCGAGCTCGTTGGAGCGGAATTCGAGCTCGTGAGCGCCGAGCGGCGCGGGCACGTTCTCGCCGACCTCCTCGCTCCGGTGCGCGATCGCTTCGACTATGTGGTGATCGACTGCCCTCCTTCACTGGGCCTACTCACCGTCAACGCGCTCGCCGCCGCAGACGGCGTGGTCGTACCCATGCAGGCCGAGTACTTCGCCCTCGAAGGGCTCACGGCGCTCATGAGCACGATCGAGCGCGTGCGAAGCACGTTGAACCCGGACCTCGCCGTGGACGGCGTGCTGTTTTGCATGTACGACGGCCGCACCAACCTCGCCGCGCAGGTACGCGGCGAGGTCGAAGATCACCTCGGGGACAAGGTGTTCCGCACGCGGATACCGCGCAACGTGCGCCTGTCCGAGTCGCCATCGTTCGGCAAGCCCGTGCTCCTATACGATTTCCGCTGCACCGGCTGTAAGAGCTACCGAGACTTGGCTAACGAGTACTTAGGCCGGTTTCCTGGCCCGGCTGCGGCGCCGACCGGCGCGGACAGCAGCGCCGCATGACCGGGCCGCCGAAACGACGCGCCCTCGGCCGCGGCCTCTCGGCGCTCCTGCCCCAGGAGGAAACGAGCGGCGAGACCCGCGCCCCTGGCACCGAGGCGCGGGCCAAACGCTCCTACGCGCACGCGCAGATCGAAGAGGTCTCGCCGAGCCCCGACCAGCCGCGCCGGCGGTTTGGCGACGACGAGCTCGAGGAGCTCGCCCAGTCGATCCGCACCTATGGCGTGATCCAGCCGCTCGTCGTGCGCCCGCGCGAGGGCGGCGGCTATGCCCTCGTGGCCGGCGAGCGCCGGTGGCGCGCCGCGCAGCGCGCGGGCCTTCACGAGGTGCCGGTCGTCATCCAGGATTTCGACCCGAACGAAGCGCTCGAGCGCGCGCTCGTCGAAAACGTGCAGCGGAGCGATCTCAACGCCATCGAAGAGGCGGAGGCCTACCGGCGGCTCGTCGAGGACATCGGTTACACCCAAGACGAGCTCGCCCAGCGCGTGGGCAAAGACCGATCGACGATCGCCAACAGCATCCGCCTGCTCAAGTTGCCCACGGGCGCGCGCGAGATGGTCGAGTCCGGCGCCCTCACGATGGGTCACGCCCGCGCCCTGCTCAGCCTCGAGAGCGAGCCCGCGATCACCGCCGCCGCGCGCGAGATCGCGGCGCAAAACCTGTCGGTGCGCGCGGCGGAGACCCTCGTCCGCAAGCGGCAGCGCGACGACGGCGAGGCCGCGCACCAGCGGAAACCCAAGGGAGGCCCGCGCAGCCAATCGGCCGCCGCCCGCGATGTACAAACCCGCCTCGAGCGCGCGCTCGGGGCCCGCGTGGCGCTCCACGACCGAGGGGGCAACAAAGGCGGCACGATCGAGATCCGCTACGCCGACCTCGACGACCTCGATCGACTTCTCGACCGGATCCTCGGGGAGACCTGACGCTTGGAACCGAGCTGGCCGTACAACCGCGCACACCAGCGAGTTCCGCTCTCCGTTCAGGTCGAGTACCGAACCGCCTCGTCCTTCCTGGTCGCCTATTCGATAAACATCTCGCGTGGAGGCTTGTTCCTCGAGAGCGACAGCGCGCCGCCCGTGGGCTCGGAGCTCAATCTCGAGCTCCGCGTCCCCGGCGCCGCGGGGCTCGTGTCGGTGCGCGGGCGCGTGACGTGGACTCGACCTCCGCCCGGTGACGAGGGCGGCCCGCCCGGGTTCGGGGTGGCGTTCGAGGAGATCACCGCGCAGCTAGGCGGGCTGATCGACCAACTCGTCACCCAGTTCCACGGACTCACCGTCGTCGTGTTCTGCCCGAACGAGCGCGACGGACCGACCATGGCGCGGATGATCCGCTCGATCATCAGCACCGCCGACGTGGTGAGCGCGCCGGAGGCACGCATCGCGGAGGCCCTGCTCGCCGACGACGTCGATCTCATGGTCCTGCTCGCCGACGAGGACCCGGAGGCGGCGCTTCGCCTTTTGGACACGCGCGGCGCACCGCCACGCATTCCGGCGATTGTGCTGTCGAGCGACGACGGGCTGAAAGCGCGAGCGCGCTCGGCCGGCGCCGACGAGGTCATGGGGCACCCGCCGGCGTACGCCGAGCTTCAGCGGCGATTCGTCCGCGCGCTCGGCCGCCCCCGGGGCGTGGTCCTGTAATACCGGCCCCCCCGAGCCCGCCGGGCCCGGCCCACCGGAAGGCGGGGCGGCGGCGTTTGGGCGGCTAGGACGCCGGGCTCTTGGACGGCTTGTCGGCGCCGCCCCCGGCGCCCGCGGTAGCCGGCGCCTTGGACGCGGCTTTGTCGCCGCTCCCGGAGCCCGCCGCATCACCCTTGCTCGCCGTGCCGTCGTCGCTCTTGCCCGCCTTGCCGTCCCCGGACGCCTCCGCGCCCTTGGCGGCGCCGTCCTGGGCGCCGTCGGGCTTTTTGGAGGAATACAGATCTCGGTACCAACCGCTCCCCTTGAGCTGAAACGAAGTCTGGGAGATGAGCCGTTCGAGCCCCCCCCCGCAGCTTTCGCACTCGCGCTTCGGGTCCTCGGTGATCCGTTGCATGTATTCGAATTCAGCCTCACATGAGGCGCACTTGTACTCGTAGATCGGCATGCGAAGCTCCTGCTAACACGACCCTACCACCCCGGTAAATCGCGAGCGGGCTTTCGTAAACCCGGATGCGGCGTTGACCACGCGAGCGGGCACTCCGTATCCTCCCTCCCTCTCAGCATCGAGGTCACCATGCCAACCCGCATACACAGCGCGCTGTTCGTCGCGCCCGCCATCGCGCCGCACTCCGGCGGTGACGACGTCGCCCGGGCGGTGCACGCCTTCGCCCGCGCCCTGGCCTCGCAGAACGTAAACGTCTCGGTGGTGGCGCCGCGAGGCGAGGACGACGACCCCGAGGCACTCGGTCTCGCGCGCTGGCTCCAGCCGCTGGCGCTCGCGGAGGATCCAGGCGCCGGCCCGGGTGCGGGGTCGGACTCGGGCGCTCGCGGCGGGGGCCAGGTCGACGTGTACGAAGGGGCTTTGCCGAGCGGCGGCGGGCGATTGACCCTCATCGATACCGGGGGCGAAACGCGCGGGGACGCCTGGCTCCGCGCCGCGGCCGTGTTGGCAAAACGCCGCGGGCCGTGGCCGAGCGTCGTGCACGTGACCGAGGCGACGGGCGGGGCGATCCCGCTCATTCGCGCGGCAGCGGACGAAGCTCATCCCGCCCCCGCCACGGTGCTCTCGGTACTCTCGGCGCGCCCCGAGCCAGCCACGCTCCCCGCGGCGGATCGCGTCGTCGCGCCGTCCGCACAGCAAGCCGACCTACTGTCCGAAGCCGGGCGCCCGGCTATCGCTATCCCCCCCGGCATCGACGAATCGAGCTGGAACCCCGCGCACGATCCGCACCTGCCGGCTACATTCTCGGCCTCCCGGCCGGAGGGCAAGGCAACGTGCAAGCTCGAGCTCCAGCGCCAGCTCGGGCTGCCCCCGCGGGCGAAGGCCCCGCTCATCACAGCGCTGCCCCCGGTCGAAGCCGCGACGCTCACCGGGGAGACGGCCGACGCCCTCGCGCAAAGTGGCGCGCAGCTCGTCCTCCTCACCGATCCCGACCGCGACCAGCCGAGCGCCCGCGCGATCGCGCGGGATCTCGCCGGGCGGTACCCAACTCGGGTGGCTGCCTGCGACGGGCCCGCCGACGGGGAGCTCGCTCACCGCATCGTGGCGGGTGCCGACTTCGCGCTTTTGACCTCCGGAGCGCCGCCGCGGGGGATGAGCCAGCTTTTCGTCCTCGCCTACGGCGCGATCCCGGTGGCTCCGCGCGCCGGGGAGTTCGCCGACCGCCTGGTCGACGTCGATCCGCGAACGGCCACCGGGCTGGGCTTCCTCTATCCGCAAGACGCGCCGCTCGAACTGGTGACCGCCGTGCGGCGAGCCCTCCGCGCGTTTCACGATCGGCCGAGCTTCGACGCGCTCACCCGGCGCGCACTCGGGGTGGATTTGTCCTGGCGCACGGCCGCCCACCGATACCTGGAAGCCTACCGCGACGCCCTGCGGGCTCATCACCAGTCCGCGGCGTAGCTGGGAAAATCCGCACAGAGGCTCGTCCGCGGGGGTGAGCGACCTGCCGCCTGCGGCGGTCGGCACCGGCGCCGGCCCTCGAGCGCTCACGCGATTGGGACTTGTGCCCAAAAACTCGATCGCGTAAAACCGATGCCTTACTCTAGACTACATTGCACTACACAGGAGGCTCATATGGTATCGCAAGAGCGCCGACTCGGACCGCGGGTGCCGCTGCCGATCTTCGTGGATCAGTACGTAAATGATCACCCAACACGAGCGCTGGCGGCCGACTTGAGCCCCACCGGGATTCGACTCAAAACGGTGGCGCTCCCCGGCACGCCACAGGCGGAGAGCTCCCGCTCGGTGTCGCTCGAGATCGGTCTGCCCGGTACCGATGACACGATCTGGGCCCGCGGAGAGATTCGCTACACCGAGGGCCACGGCGCGGTGCGCGCGAGCGGCATCCGCTTTACCGCCATGCCCCAAGCGCATGCCAAGCTTTTGCGCGACTATTGCGCCGAGGCCCGCCGGCTCGAGCTCGTTCGGCTTTTGTCGCGCGTGCGCGGGGCTGCGGCCTAACTAGGGGGCTACCGCGCGGCTTCCTGGATAAGCACGTGAAATTCCGCGGAAGGAGCGACGAGGGAGCGGGCCTTTGGCCCGTGATCGAGGCGCGACGAACCGTGGGATTCCAGGGGCTCTCCAGGGGAGCGCGCTACTGAGCGCCCCCCGCTGAGCCGCGGGCCCCAGCCGCCGGGCAGAGCTGCCAAAACGGCTCCCGAAGCCCTGTGGCCGCGGTTTGCGCCCGGCCCCGCGCGCGAAGCCGAAAACCCATAACTTTCCGCGCTTTGATCCAGTCAGGTGGGGACGTTACACTGCGGCGAAATGGATGTCGGCCTCGTCTGTGACGCGTGTAACACCTTCAACCCGATGGGAGCCAGGGTGTGCGCGCGATGTGACGCGGCACTGTCGCTCGAGTCCGGTTCGGACGCCGCGACGAACGAGATTTGTCCGATGTGCCGGACCTCGATTCCCGCAGGGAACAGCGCCTGCTCTCGATGTGGAACGCCGAGATCGATGGGCGGCGCGGCCTTGAGCGAAAAGCCCGCCCCATTCGTGCGCGACGGCAAGGGCAACCGAAAAAATCGCACGATGCAGTTCAGCGCGCTGCAGAGCTCGCGCGCGAAGCTTACGCTCATCAAAGGCGACGGCCTCGACGGCGTCTCGTTCACCTTGGCCGGGGACGAACATCTGGCCGGTCGCCGCGACGACATCCCGCTCGTATTCCCCGACGACCCGCTTTTGTCGCCTCTGCACGCGAACTTCTTTTACCGCGGGGGGCGACTCATCGTACGCGACGAAAACTCGGTAAACGGCGTGTACATCCGAATCCAGCGGCCTGCGAAGCTGGAGCTCGGCGATCGCTTCTTGGTCGGCGAGCAGATGCTCGAAGTTCGGAGCGGGCGCGTGGATCCCGCGGCCTACGACGCGCGCGATGACGGCACGTACGCATACGCCAGCCCGCACGACGAGGCCGATGTGCTCCTCGTGCAGATCCTACGCGGCGGCCTCACCGGCCTGAGATACCGCGCGCGGCGTCCCGTGATCTCGCTCGGACGCGAAGAAAACGACATCGATTTCCCAGACGACCCCTTCATTTCGGGGAACCACGCCGAGGTAGCGTACGAACGGGGCGAGATCACCCTGTCGGATTTGGGATCGCGAAACGGCACCTTCCTACGCATTCGCGGCGAGCACCCCTTGCAACACGGCGATTACGTCTTCATGGGGCAGCAGCTCTTGCGCGTCGAAATCGTGTAGCTGAAAAACTGTCTGCAGGACCGCACGGCGGAGCCCGACCCACACCACAAAGCGAACTGCCATGATCACCTGCAAGCGTTGCGGCAAAGAAAATCAGAACTACCACAACTTCTGCATGGGCTGCGGCTCCACGCTCTCGGCGCCGGGAGGTGACGAGGGCAACGCCGGCGCGGGCGCGCCCGGCGCCGGGCAAAACCGCCCGCCGACACCGCCAACCGGCGTCCCGCCGCATGGAGGAGGCCCGCCGGGCGCACCCCCGCCCGGCGCAGCC
>SLNH01000327.1 GCA_007133195.1 Nannocystineae bacterium
CAGCGTCGGTCGGGCTTCAGTTCTTCAGGTTTTTATCTCGAAGTCTGGCAACGTTATGCACGACGCCGGAGGTCGCAGGGCCGGCCTCCGCGTTGCGTGGCTTAATGCTCGGCGAAGTCGCGCTCGAGGGCGTCTAGGAGCGAGCCCCAGCCCTGCTCGCGGATGTCGGGACCATCGGCGTGCTCGAAGTAGGCGCCCTGTTCGGTGTAGCGGAGCAGGGTGCCGCCGGAGCCATTCGGCTCGAGCTCGACCGTCGCGAGCGAAACCGACATCCGGTAGTCGCGGATCGTCATCGCGTAGCTAAATACGATCCGACGACCGTCGATGATGTCGTGATAGTAGGTGTCGTTCGCCAGCGGCGGACCGCCCGCGGGAGTGAAGCGGCTGCGCTCGATACCGCCGACCCGAAAATCCAGCTCGAAGGACTCGACCGTGAAGCCTTCGCCCTCCGCGAACCACCGGCGCTTTCGCTCCGGGTCGGCCCACGCGCGAAATACCCGCTCGGGCGAAGCCTGGTAGGTGCGCTCGACGACGAAGGTACCGTGCGTTGCGCGCGCGTCTTTCGTTTCGCTTCCCATCTTGTTTTGTCCTTTCATTCCGCTTCGTCAGACCCGTCCGTGGCCTCATCGCGAAGGAGCTCGTCCAATCGGTCGAGCCGCCGCTCCCACAGCGCGCGCCGGCTGGCGATCCACTTCGCGGCCAGATCGAGACCGGCCAGCTCGAGCTCGCACGTGCGCGTGCGCCCGACCTTCCGGCTCGTGAGCACCCCGCTCCGCTCGAGGACCTGAACGTGCTGCAGGGCGGCGGCGAGCGTCATGTCGAGGGGATGGGCGAGCTCGCTCACCGACGCCGGGCCCCGGCTCAGCCGCTCGACAATCCCCCGCCTCGCCGGATCCGCCAGCGCCTGAAACACGCGATCGAGGTTCCCCTCATAGTCAAGCATCAACTTAACTATTAGCGCTGCCTCGACGATAGTCAAGTAGTTGCTTTACTTTTGTCTGCCTGAGCCCAGGCCAGAGCTAGCGGCCCCCGCGCCGTCCGCGTCATCGTCGCGCCCAGCTCCAAACTCGAAGCCAAGCTCGCTCACGAGCTCACCGAGCTCCGCCGCGCACGGCGCCCGCCCCCCCCGACATCGCCGTCCTGACCCTCGCCGGCCAAAAACCAAGCTCCATCTGGGGCAAATCCCACCTCGGCCCCCATCCCGTCACGCCCGCCGACGCCGAAGCCGCCCCCGACAGCATCGTCTGCGACACCTTCCTCCGCTTCAAAGGCCTCGAGCGCCCCTACGTCATCCTCACTGAGCTCCTGCCCGGCCACCTCAGCCGCTACGAAGGCCGCATGCACATCGTCGCCACCCGCGCCACCGTCGCCCTCACCATCGTGTGCGCACCAGAAGCCCTCGACCGCGACCCGCGGCTTGGCGAGCTCCAGTCTGAGCCGGCCGGTTGATGGCCCGCTGATGGCTCGCCAAAGGCGCGGCGATCGCGCGCGAGTCCGTCTCGACGGGCGCGCCTGCCTTCGGACTACGCGACCTCCTGATCGAGGAGCGCTTCGGCCTTGACCACCGCACCACCTCCGTATATGCATACCTATATGGAGCTCGAGAAGAAGGCTACCATCCTGTTTTCCCCGGATCTGTACGAGCACCTCACCCGGGTGGCGCGCGAGCGGGGGGTGAGCGTGGGTCGGCTGGTGAGGGAGGCTTGCGAACGGCAGTACGGGCGGTGGTCAAGCGCCGATGGGATCGCGGCCGTGGAGGGCTTGGCCATGCTCGAACTGCCGGTCGACTCGCCCGCGGAGCTCAAACGTCAGTCGGTCCCGGATCCCGGCGAACTGCTCCCTTGATCCTGATCGACGCCAACATCTTCATGTATGCCGGCGGGGCGGATCATCCGCACAAGCAGCCGAGCACGGAGCTCTTGAGGCGGGTCGCGAACCGGGAGCTTGAGGCTGCGATCGACGCCGAGGTGCTCCAGGAGATCCTTCATCGGTATCGAACCATCAACCGATGGGAGGACGGCCGGCTGGTTTACGACTTCGCTCGCCGCATCGTACCGACCGTGCTCGCGGTGAGCGCGGAGACTTTGGATGCGGCGCGCGCACTACTCGACCAGCATCCCTCACTGACCGCGCGCGACGCGGTCCACGCGTCGGTTTGCCGGCTCGCGCAGGCGCGGGGGCTGTGCAGCTACGATCGCGACTTCGACGTCATCGAGGATTTCACGCGCTTCGAACCGGGAGATCCGCGCTTTTGAAGCTCGGCCGCGCCGGCGCCGAGACTCCTGAAAAACTCCTCGGCGAGGGCTTCGCGCTCTGCGAAAGCGGCATGCACATCGCCACCCGCGCGACGCTCGCGGCGTCCATCGTGTGCAGCCGCGAAACTCTCGAGCGCGACCCGCGGCTACGCGAGCTCCTTTCCGAGCCGCTCGGCTAATGGCCCGCCCGACGGCGACTACGCCGCCGGCGAGAGGATTTCTCGCACGATCTTCGGATGCCTCGCGGCAATTCGCAAAAGCGCCAGGGCGGGTCCGTCGGGCGTTCGGCGGCCCTGCTCCCAATTGCGCAGGGTCGAGACGCTGATCCCGAGCGCTTCGGCGAACCTTGGCTGCGAGAGCCCGACGAAACGCCGGAGCATCACGACTCGATCACGCCTCGCATCAGCCGCCCGCGCTGGCTGCGCCTAAGCGAACGCGCGAAGGCGGATTCCCTTAGCTCGGGGAGGTCACTCCTTGGGGCCTGCGTCTTGCTGCTGCGTTTGCCACCTATTGCATCCATGATCCATGTGTCGCTGGTACATCGCGATCTCCCGCTTCGTCGCTGCGCGCGCTGATGATGCGGATGCTGTCCCCTTGAGCTCACCTTGCGATCGTGCGAGCCCTCGACCGGCCGTTCCTCCCCTTTAGCGACGGCACTCGAGCGCCGGCGACGCCGATACGCCCTAGCCAGCACCGCTCGCGCCACCGGCGCCGCGCCCCGCCCCTTTCGCGCAGCGGGCGTAGATGCGCTTCCAGCCGTTTCGCGCGCTCGCCGCCGCCGAGACGATATGCGCGAGTTCCTGCGGATCGACGCGATCGTCGGGGGCGTCCTGGCGCTTTGCGAACTCGGCCGCCAGCGCGATGCGTTCCGCGGGGCGCGTTCCCCGCTCTAGGATCCGCGCGTAGACCTCGCACGCGTAGGCGAACGTCTCGCGTTTTGTGTACTCGATGTCGAGCAGCCATTCGCGGGTGTGCGTCTGCTTGAGGCCGGCCGATCCCCGCTTGCAGTTGTGAAAGATATGCGCCGCCTCGTGCACGATGAAGTCGGCGAAGGGATCGTCGTCGTCGAAGTAGGCGACCGACACGTAGCAGGTCGTTTCCTCGCTGATGCCGACCAGCGCGGGCGCATCATCGCCGAGAAGCGGCGCGTCCACGCTTGCAAGATAGAGGTTCGCCAGATCCCAAGCCGAGCCATTCCAGCTCGCCTCCGCGATGAGCGGCCCAATGGTCTCGCTCGTGACGAAGACGACGGATCGCTCGAGAAGCTCGAGCACAACCTCTTGCTCCGCCCGCGAAAACAACCCACGCACCATCGGCGCGACCTTGCGCCGCGTATGCGCCGCGATGTCTACATCCGGCAAGGCGGATGCCGACCCTGCCTGAGCTAGGCGACGCACCTCGCGGGCAAGCGCTTCGCGGAGATCCGCCCGAGCCGCCGCGACGCGCTCGACCACCGCGCCAGGCCACGCGGCACAGTACGGATCGCTCTCGCCAGTCCGTAGGTATCGGGCGATCTCACCGTCGATGCTTTGAGCCTCCATTTGCGTATCGTCAGTGACCATGAGCGTGCCAATGTCGTCGAACTCGGGCTCCTGCAGGCCTGGCCGACCTCGGATGACGGCGCGGGCTCACGCGACGATTGTCGCCGGCGACTCGATGCGCTGGTACGACGGGATCGCGCAAGCCAGGCACAGCGATCCGCACCTGCTCGACGAGCTCGCGATGCCACGAGGGCCAGGGCGGCAGCTCCTCCAAGTCCGTGCGCAGCCGCGCGAGGCGGATGAGCGTCGGTTCACGAGGCATGGAGCACGATTCCCTCATCGCGGACTCGGCCGCGAAACGGAGCCGAAAGCTCGCTGAGGACGAGGATCTCGATCGGTCGGCCGGTTGACTCGGAGAGCCGCGCTTCGAGCGTCGTGATGCGATCGGAGGAGAGCCCCTCGACGACCACATCGATGTCGCTATGCGGCCCGAACCCGCCCCACGCGAGCGAGCCAATGAGCCACGCCCGCGCCCCGGGGACAAGTGCAGCGGCAGCCTCGCGCCGAACGAGGTCGGCGATGCGAGCCGCTTCCTGCTCCCGCGTCGCTTTGACCTCTCGCGCCCTCGCTTCCAGCCGCCTGGCCACCTGCTTGGGATCCAGCTCCACGCGATGAGGATCGCACAGCCCCGCCGCCCTGGCCACTATCCCCGCTAGGGTGCGCCCGGGCCACCGCCGATGTGCCCAAGGTGGTCGGCGACCTTCCTGTGGAACGCCGGTCGAACGTTGAGCGTCGCCCCGACCCGTGGGTCGGACCTTCTTCACAATGCCGATCAGGTGGAGACTGCCGGCACCTGGTCCGGTGCGGCATCGCTCGGCGCGGCGGGTGGCGCTGGCATTCGTTCCACACCGCCAGCTGAACGCGCAGGTCTCCCACCATGTGCTGGGGCAGCAGCACGAAGTGAAGGGGGCCAGCGCCAAATCCGGAGGTCGTCGCTTTCCATGTGCTCGCCGGCCACATAGCGCTGAAGGCCCGAATCCTCCGGCTTCACCTTGTCCTTCACCTGACGCACGACGTCGCCGAATTTGACGCGCTTTTCGCCGGGTTTCAGCTCGCCCATCCGTCTAGCCCTCGCCTACCCAGGCGTAGCGCACCTTTAGGTCGTTCATGTGCGTCCACGGAAGCCAGTTTTCCTTCTGCATCCGGCCGACCACGATCCCCGGCGCCACGCCGATGGCCGCGGCGAACTGCCTCACTTGCGCCTTCGAGACGCGGCCGCGCATCGCCAGCTGCCGCAGTCGTCGCGCATCGTTGGGTGCAATCAGCGTGTCGCGGGAAAACCGATCGGCTTGATCCTCTTGGATTTCGTCGAGCCCGTCGATGCCCTCGATGAAGAGGAGCTTCTTGCCGTGCAGAAGCAGGTGGCCTGCCTCGTGAAAAAACGTAAACCACAAATGGTCGTTAGTCTTGTGCCGCAGGCTTAGCACCAGCAGTGCCTTGTCGGTGGTTAGCCACTTGGTCGCGCCGCTTACCGGGCACTTCGTTGGATGCGGCACGAACACCACCGCGACGCCGGCCGCCGCGCAGGTTTCGACGAGTCGCGGCACGAAGACGGAGGGATCGCCTTCGCTCGTAAGCTCGCGAAGATCGATGAGAGCCTGCTTGAATTTCGCCTTGTCGTAAGCGGCGCACTCGATATCGGCGGCCTCGAGCTCGGCGCGGCGCAGCCATGCCGCCAGTGAGCCTGTCTTCTTCTCGAACTTCTCCGACGACCGGAAGGCAGTCAGTGGCCGGCCGTAGTGCGCGCGCCACGCCTCGACCGAAGCCACGCCGAAAAACCGCAGCGCCTCGAGGACCTTCTCGCCCTGCCCTCGCGCCGGCCCGACCCAGCCTTGGTTTTGCATCCAGCCAAAGGGCAGCTCTTTCAGCCAGTCCGCATCGGCCTTCGCCGCCTGCACGGCCTCTCGCTGACTCAGCGCTGCCCGGTATTGCGCCTCTCGGACCAACCAGAAGTCGGTGGTGGCGCCGAGCACGCGGGCGAGGCTGGTGGCGGAACCAGGGGTAATCGCGGCCCGGCCCTTCACGAGGTCGTTGACGTGCTTTTTCGTCGTGCCCATCCGCTCGGCCAGCTCGACCTGGGTCCAGCCGCGTTCGGACAGCAGGTCCTCGATCGTCTCCCCCGGCGGTGAGACCCAATCGGGGTGAAACTGTGCAGATTCAATCATGGTAGTCACCAATGAAAACGATGCGGACGGCGGTCACCTTGTCCCAGACCACCGAACCATCGTCGCCGACGGGGATGGGATCGTTCGCGGACTCGAAGACGAGCCGCCGCCCGCCGTCGAGCGAGACCGCGAACTGCCCCGCTCGATCACCCTTGAGCGGATGGGGCTTTCCCGCGACGAGGTCGGTAACCCTTGAGGCGGCCTGCAGATCCGCGAGCCGGGCTCGGAGCTTCTTGGCACCGGCTTTGCCCAGCCGCTTGTTCTGTTCTCGCTCGGTCGAGCATAGCTTCTGCAGATCGCTGTCTGGGATCAGTATATCCACGGCGGGCGCCCGGCGCAAGAAGTGTTCACCGCATCGGTGTACTACTTTATCCGAGCCAGCTCCTCGAGGGAATCCACCAGGGCGTCCATCTGCTTCCAGAACGCGCGACCGTCCTCCTCCCAGGCGGCCCAGACCTCGGCGAGGGAGCGCTCCTCCCGTTTCGACCTGGCCTCGGCGGCGCCGCGTTTGAGAGACTCGTACACAAATGCGTTAATCCCCTCGTTCCCGGCCCGCCGTACGAGGTGAGCGGCGATGTACATCAGCTCACCTTGCGATAGTGCGAGCCCTCGGCAAGCGGCCGATCCTCGAGCGGAAACCGAGGCGCCGCTCGGCGGGGAGACCTGCGCTGTTTTGCTCGAAGCTGCTCGCGCTCGCTGCGGATCCGATCATCGAGCCATCGCTTGATGAGCACCTGA
>SLNH01000445.1 GCA_007133195.1 Nannocystineae bacterium
CGCCCGCGGAGGCGGCGGCGGCCGGCAAGGCGAAGGGGCGATCGTCGCCGGCGCCGCGGGCGGCCGTGGCGAGTGACGCCAGCGCGCACGAAGCCGCGGGGGAGCTCGGGGACGGCGGGGCCGCGCGAGCCGACTCTGAGGCGCTCGGGAGCGACAGGACCGCGCTCGCCGGCTCGGAGGCGCTCGGGAGCGACAAGACCGAGCTGGCCGAATCGCAATCACTCGGAATCGACAAGGTCGCCGTCGCCGGCTCGGATGCGCTCGGGAGTGACAGGACCGCGCTCGCCGGGGCGCGCGCGATCGAAAACGACGCGACCGCGCTGGCCGGCTCGGAGACGCTCGGGACCGACGCGGCCCCGCTGGCGGCCGCCCGCGCAGCGCGCGGTCAGGCTGCCGAGTCAGCGGGGAATCCGGCGGCCGAGGCTGCCCCCGCGGCGCATGCTCCGGTGGAGCTCGGGCACGGCCAGCAGGCGGCGCGGCGGGCGCCGGTGCGGGCGCGATTCGTGCTGCCGCTTTCCATCGTGGCCTGTGCGGCTTGGATCGCGGCGGGAGCTCCCGGGATTCCGGCGGCGTGGAATGACGCCGCGCGCGCCGGCGCGGCCTCCTTCGCAGACCGGGCTAGGAGCATCGCCACGGGCGGCGACCCGGGGCAGGAGCGTACCGGGGCCGTGTCCGTCTCGTCCGCGGCGGAGGCCAGACAGCTGGCCGAATCGGGCGCGCGATCGGATGCCCTCCGCGCCCTTCACGAGCTTCGGCGCGAGCGTCCCGGCGACCCGGAGATCCTTCACCTGATGGGGGAGCTGTATTTCGAGCGCGGGTGGTACGAGGAGGGCCTGGCGGCGCTCAGCGAGGCGATCGCGCTGGAGCCGGCGTACCGAGAGCGCGCGGATACCGCCGAGCTCGGCCTCTCGGCTTACGGGCGCGATGGTGTGCGAGACAGCGCTCGCGTGTTTCTCGTCGAGCTCGGTGAGCCGGTCATCCCGCGCCTGCAGGACGCGGCGGAGGCCGCCGAGACCGAGGAGCGCGAAACCGAGCTGAGGGAGCTCGTGGGCGTGATCGAGCGCCGCGCCGCGGCCGAAAAGTGAGTGCGCCGGCGGTCAGTGCGAGCGCGCGCCACCCTCTGCGAGCTGGAAGAGCGAGATGCCGCGCGCGGCGAGGGCGCGCCGCGCCTCCACTGTCCGGAGGCTGAAATCTCGGTCCAGCGCCTGGACGACGCGCCCTCGCGCCGGGTCGCCCTGCGCGTCGTCCTCCGACCACGCAGCCGACGGGGCCAGCACGGCGACTCGGCGGCCGGCGCGGCGCGCGCGCCCCAGGAAGGCGAGCCCGCGCTCGGGATCGTCCAGCACACAACCGAGATCGGAAAACAGCGTGAGCGAGTCGGGCATCGGCGAGGAGGCGCGCTGGGAGGCGTCGGCGAGGGCGGTTGCGCGGACGCCGGGTTCGCCGTCTTGGCGGGGCGGAAGCTCGATGCCTCGGAACCGGCACAGCTGGCGCAGCGCCTCCACGCGCATGTCAACGGCGGCCGGGGGCACCTCGCCCTGCGAGCGGGCAGGGCGCCCGGCCCGGCGCCGGCGGGCGGCCATGGCATCGACCAGGCCCGAGGCGGTGCGCGCCATCTGCGCGAGGTCGAACAGCTCCCCGCCGGGGCCGGCCACGATGTGGTTCCACGCCGGATCGCCGGGCGCCGGCGCGCGGCGAAGCCGGACGTCAGCGGTCTCTTGGTAGGCCAGGTAACGAGCCACGGCAGCCACGAGCTCGGCCTGCGAGAGCGCGACCTCCTCCTCGCGAAACGGGCGGGCGGCGTCGAGGAGCGCGCCCTGGATCTTCCGATAGTGCGCGGCGCCCGACGCCGGGGCGACCGACGCGACGACGCGCGTGGAAAACAACGTGAGGCCGACGCGGTCGCCGCGGGCGAGCGCGAGCTTCGCGAGCATGGCGGCGCCGTCCAAGGCGCCATCGAGCGGGCGCCTCCCGGGCTCGCCCACGCGCAGGGGCCCCGCCACATCGACGAGGATGTGGTGGGTATGGACGATGTCGGTCTCGAGGTCGCGCACCATGAGCTGCCCCCGCCGCGCCGTGGCCTTCCACGCGATCATCTTGAACGGATCGCCCCGCTGGTGCTCGCGCAGCTCGCGGACGTCGCCGGCGACGCCCCGGCTGCGGCTGCGGTGCGCCCCGGCCTTGTCGCGCGCCCGGCCGATAGGCACGGCCAAAATGTTGGCCGCGTGCGCCGACGAGCCGGACGGCACGACCTCGATCTCGATGGGGTTTGGGAAGTAGGCCCTCGCCTCGAACAGCCCCAGCGCGTCCCCGAACGCGAGCACGGCCCCGTGAAGGACCTGGTAGCCGGCCGCGCGGGCGCGCGCGCGGGCCCGAAGCTCGATTTCGCGCCCCGGCGGCGCCTCCGCCTCGAGGGCCGGCGGGGGCTCGATCGCCGACGAGGCGATGACGTCGAGCGCGCGGACGCGAAGCGGCCGATAGCCGCGGTTTCGGATCGTCATGGCGATCGAGAAGCTCGTCCCGGCCGCGATCGCTTCGCCGGGACGCTCGCCGCCCGGGACCCACCAGCGCATCTCGATCTTTCGCCGCCTGAGAAGCACGGCCGCCGGGAAGAAGGCGACGTAGGCGGTCGTCATCGCCGCGAGGACGAGCCCCCCCATGGACACGAGGGGCGGCGACGCGAGCAGGGCGCCCACCACGGCAAACAGCGCGCCGGTCATCACGATGAGCCGGCCCCGGCGCGCCAGGGCCGGGGTCATCGCTCACTCGCGGCGGACAGCGGCCTTTGGTAGGCCGTGTTCGCCAGCGCCTCGGCGACGATCGACTCCGGGCGCTGTCCGCCGAGCTCGGCGTCGGTGCTCTGCACGATGCGGTGCGAGAGCACCCGAGGCGCGAGCTCCTGGATGTCGTCGGGGAGCACGAAGCCGCGCCCGCGGAGCAGCGCGAGGGACTTCGCCGTGTGCAACAGCGCGAGCGCCGCCCGGGGCGAGGCGCCGAGATGAACGCGGGGATGCTCGCGCGTGTAGCGCACGAGCGCGAGGATGTACTCGAGGATTTCGGGCCCCGCGTGCGTGGCGTCGGCGAGCGCTTGAAGCCGGAGGATGTCCGAGGGCTGGACAGCCGGCTCGGGGCGCTCGGGCGGCGCTGCCCCGTAGGTGGCGAGCATGCGGAGCTCGTCCTCCACGCCCGGATAGCCGAGGTGGAGCTTGAGCAAAAACCGGTCGATCTGCGCATCGGGGAGCGGGTAGGTCCCCTCGTGCTCCATCGGGTTTTGCGTGGCCAACACCACGAAGGGGGCGCCGAGCTGCCGCGTGTCCCCGTCGATGGTCACCTGCCCCTCCTGCATCGCCTCGAGCAGGGCGGCCTGGGTTTTCGCCGGCGCCCGGTTGATTTCGTCGCCGAGGACCACGTTCGCGAAGATCGGCCCCGGGTGGAGCACGAACTCGCTCTTGTGCATGTCCAAGACATACGTGCCCGTGATGTCGGCGGGCAAAAGGTCGGGCGTGAACTGCACGCGGGCGAACGAGCAGCCGGTCGCGGTGGCGAGCGCCTTGGCCAGCGTGGTCTTGGCGACGCCGGGCACGCCCTCGATGAGGACGTGGCCCCGGGCCACGATCGCCGAGAGGAGGAGCTCGGCCACGCCTCCCGGCCCGATGAAGGCGCGAGAGACCTGCTCCGCGACGGCGCGGGACAAGTCGCGGGCGCTGCGCAGGGCGCTTTCATCTAGCTCGAAACGCTGCATACGGGCTGGGGATCTGGCTTAGGACGCGCCGGCGGCGGCCTCGAATCGGCGCGCGGCCGAGTGTAGCCTCTCGAAGCCGCGCCGGGAAACGTACGGGCCCCCGGGCGCGGCGGCGCTGCCCCGCGCCGGCAGGGCGGCCAATAGCGGGGTGAGCCGGGCGAGCGCGCGCGCTGCCTCGCGACCGAGCTCGCGTTCCACGCGCCGGGCCAGGTCCTGCTCGCTTAGCGACGAAAGCGGCGCATGACAGCAAAGGCGCTCGGCGAGGAGGCGGTCGATGTTGTCCCGGACCACGGTCGCCGGCAGCGCGAAGCTAAGGCGCGCTCGGCCCAGATCCCCCGCGCGCCCGAAGATCGCGTCGAGATCGGCGCGCGGCGAGCGCGCCGGCGCCGCCGCCACCCACTGGCCGATCGCCCGCCTGGGCGCGCCGGGGGCGGCGACGCAGGCGATCGCGATCGCAGCGGCGACGGCGAGGGCGGCCGCGCGGATCGCGGGCTCGGTGATCAGATATTCGCCGAGCTCGTCGGCGGCGTCGTCGAGCCGGTGTGCGGCGCGGGCGAGGGTCTGCGCGATGTGCGAGTCCGCGTCGGGCGGGGGTGGTGTCCCGGACACGCGCGCGTCGCCGGTGACCACGACGAGGCGCTCTGCGCCTTGGGCCACGCGGAGCTCGCGCACCAGGTTGATGGCGAACTGGAGGTTGTCCTCGAGCTCCAGCATGCGGTTGATGAGGATACTCGGATCGGAGATCGCGATGATGCGGCCGCGGCCGACGCGGCCTTCGGCGACCGCGGTCTCGCCGGACGGAAAGCCGAAAATCGGGCTCATCTGCCCGGTGCGCGTGAACAGCGCGGGGTGGTTCGTCACGAGGCCGCGCACATCCTTTGCGAGCGGCGAGCCCGGCGCCGTGGGGCTCGCGATGGGCGCGAACGACAGGTCTCGATAGCGCTCGGCGTCCTCGAGCAGCCCCGGCCGCTCGCGAAGCAGCCCGAGCCTGGCGAGCGCGTCCTTGGCTTCGCCCACGTGGTCGGCGACCACGATCGCGTTACCTCGGCGCGCGAGCGCGGTGAGCGCGCTGGCCTCGACCGCGCGGGTGGGGTGCACGAACAGGACCGCGTCGCGCTCGCCGAGCTCCTCTAAGCGGAACTCGTCTGGGCCTTTGACGGTGAGGCCCGCGCTGCGGGCGACGCTCCCGAAGGTGCCGAGGCCATTCCACGCCGAGCTCGACAGATCGAAATCGGCGGCCCCGTCACCCGCGTCGCTCGGCTCGTCCGCCGCCGCGGGCGCGCCGACCGCGGCGAGCGCCAGCGCGAGCAGGCCCGCGAGCCGCGTCCCGCGCCCGCTCATGCCATCTCCCACCGAAGCTTGCCCGCCGCGACGGACAGCGCGGAGGTGGCGGGCGCTAGGTTCGCGGCGGGCGACAGGCCCAGCATCGCAAAGTAGCCGATCCCCACGGACTCCAGGAGCACGATCATCCGGGTGTGGGCGATGACGGTGCACTCGGCCTCGCCGTAGTGCAGGGTGCTGAGCGCCGCCTGCATCTGCGCGAACACCACGCCGTAGTGGGCGGCGACGATGAGCCAGCGCTCCTCGTGTGCCGGGAACGCGTCCACCGGCTCGCCGTCGCCGGCCGCGAACACGCCGGCCAGCGCGTCGGGCGTGGACTCGACGGCCTCGCGCAAAATGGCGCCGAACGGCGAGTTCATTGCGCGGCTCCGGGTCCGGCGGCAGACGTGCCCACGAGCTCGAAGTTCTCGGGAAACACCTCGACGTCGGCCCGATCGCGGAGCGCCGCCGCCCACGCCGAGAACGCGTCCCTTCGCGCCTCGTCGAACACGATCTCGCGGAGCGCCGGCAGCGCCTCTTCGAACGACTTTCGCGTCTTCGGCTCGTCTTGCGTGAGCAAAACGACGTCCCAGCCGTCCTCGGTGCGAATGGGCTCGGAGATCATGCCCACCGCGGGGATGGCGAACGCGGCGTCCGACAGGGCCGGGTCTACCTCCTCGGCGTCGGCCGAGATTCCGACCGGCTCACCGAGCTCGAGCTCGCGCTCATCGGCGATGTCGAGAGCGAGCCGAAAAAACCGCTCCGCCTCCAGGTTCGTGTAATGGCCGAGCGCTTCGTGGATGTCCGAGGCGAGCTCGCGCTGCGCGCGGTGCTTGCCGCCGTCGTCGTCCGTGCCGGGACCTGGGCCCGCGGGCGCCCGGACGTAGGTGACGAAACGAACGCCGGGATGGTCGAACCGGCCGCGAACGCGCGGCCACAGCGCCTCGAGATCGCTCCGCGGCACATCGCTCGGGTCCGAAAAGTCGGCCTCGAAGTCTTCCTGGATGAGCGCGCGGGCGAGCTCGTCGCGATAACTTCGGCGCGCGGCCGGCCGCGATCCGTACCCCTTCCCGTGGGCCCGGTTTTCCAAAAGCCGAAACTCCACGCAGCGCGACAGGGCCTCGCGCCTGTCCAGTCCGCGCTCGGCGGCTTGCGCGCGCACGCAGCCCGCGCGGATCGGGCTGCCGTCGACCTTGGCCACCACGGGGCCGCCCTCGGCCGCGGCAGAGGCGGCGAGCGCGAGGTCACCGGTCCCCTCCGCGGCGCCGGGATCGCCTCCCGAGCCGCACGCGGCGGTGGCGACGGCGAGCGCGGCGCCGCAGATGAGCGCTTTGCGGGTCATTCCTTCTGCACGAGGGCGAGTCTTGCGATTTCCTTGCCGACCGAGATCACCGACAGGCCGATGAAGAATACCAGGATCGACGAGACGTAATCGCGGCGCGCGAGGTAGGCGATCGACTCGGTAAAGAAGTAGATGCTGCCGCCGATCAGCACGAGGGCGAGGATTTCGAAGAAGTAGCGCCGCAAGTGGGTTTCCTAACTCGCGCGGGCGACCCAGAGCGCGACCGCCAGCGCGACGGCCGCAGCGGTTCCGAGGGTGAGGCGAAGCCGCGAGGGACGCTTGGCCGCCCCGCGAAGCGACGCCAGCCGAACGCGCAGGGCACGATCTCCGCGGCGGTGGCGGCGCAGGATGTCGAGGAACACGTAGGCGAACAGCCACAGCCACGTGGCGATCGCGCCGAGCGAAAGCAGCGCGGTGAGCGCGTCGGCTCGATCACCGTGCAGCGCGTCGAGATAAGCTCGGTTTCGCGGGTCGACGTGGATCGCGTAAACGAAGGCGACCGGGAAGGCCACCGTGAGCGCCGCCAGCCCGCGATACAGGCGCAGCCGGCGGCGCCAGCGCGGCGGCGGGGGCCCGTGCTCGGCAAGGGGGCGGCTCGCCTCGGGCGGCGGCACCTCGCGGGCGCAGTACGCCGCGGCCGCGAGCAGGTAGCCGACGAGGCTGACAGACGCGGTCAAAAGCCGGACCGGGTCGTATGTGCCCGCGGCGGCGAGCTCGGGCGCGAGAGCCAAGGACGCGAGGAGGGCGGCGGGAAACCCGAGGAGAAGGAGGATGTCGGAGCGGCGCCACGCGCCGGCGAGCAGCAGGAGCGGGGCGATGGCGGTGACCGCAAACTCTGCGCGGGACAGGGCGCCTACCAGCGCACCAGGGAGGGCGATCATCGCCGCGTAGGCGTGAAGGCCGAGCGCGACGGCGAAAGCCCCGGCGAGGGTGCGCGCCCGCGGCGCCGCGGGCTGTGCCCGGGCAGTCACGGGGCCATCGTAGCCCGTCACGCGCGGAGGCTCCATGCTGGCGGCGCGGGTATTTCGCGGGCATCGGGCCCGCGCTTCGCGCTAACCGGCGCCGCAGGCAAGGCGGGCCGCTGGCCGCGAGGCGGCGGCGGTCGGCGGCGGCTCCGCGGCTACGGGTCGTAGACGATCTCGCGGATTTCGGGCGAGAGCGGATCGGCCCCGACGAGCTCGGTGATCAGGCGCTCGGGCCCGATGCGCGGGGCGGCCGAGCTCCACCCCAGCACGCGCTCTTGGTCCTCGCCGCCGGGGCGGACCAGCTGGCGCAGGGCAGCGAGCCGGTCGCGCGCCTCGGGCAGCCTGCCGAGCGCGGTTCGGGTCACCTTGGCCATGAGCTTGTCGATGTTTCGACTTGCGTCGGCGAGGGTGCGGTCGCAGGCCTTGGCGAGGCCAGGATCCAGGGCGGCCAGGGCGGGCCGTGCGCCGCCGAGCTCGCGCGCTAACGCCTCGGAGATGCGCGCGCCGAGCGCCTCGGGGTCGATGCCGACTTCCGGCTCGCCGCCCCGGACGAGCGCGCGGGCGAGCGGCCCGTCGTCGGCGAGGCAGTCGCCGTCCGGCGACAGGTCGCCGAGCAGGCGACGATTTTCGCGGTCGAGCCACCTCACCCGGAGCCTTGGCGCAAACGCCGGGAGCGGACGCCCGAAGCGCTGGTAGAGCGGCGCGAGCTGCGCGGCGTAGGCGAGCTCGCCGTCACCGCCTGTGTACGCGGCGGTGGGCAGGAGCAGGTCCTGGGCGAGCGGCCGGAGGAGCGCCGAGGTGCTTAGTGAAAGCGGCTCGCGGCGGGCCAGCTCGGTGAGCTCGGCGCGCGACAGCGACGTTGGCGCCTTTTCCGCCGTGCGAAACCCGCCCTCGGCGCGGATCAGGCGATGGCGGTCGCCGGCTGGCCCGCCCGGGTGGACGAAGCACAGCGTCGCCCCGTCGCGGATGGGCACCTTGGCAGCGTACCCGGCCGCCTCCAGGCGGCGGGCGCGGTCGCGGAGCTCGGCCTCGATCGGCTCGGCTTCGTCGATGCAGCGCTCGTAGAGCGGCGCCAGGGCGCGCGCGACTCGAGTCTCGCGCGGGCGCAGCGTCAGGAGCCCGTGGGCGGCGAACAGCTCGCCGAGCGCCCCGGCGAACGCGCCGGCCACATCTCGCCCCGGCGCGTAGTGGCGCGCGAGCAGCGCGAGCACCTCGTCGCCGTAGGGCGTCGCGCCGGTGTCGGTCGCCAGGGCCTCGAGCGTCCGCCCGATGTCATCGCCGAGCCGGGCGTGGGCGATGGACGACCGGGGGCCAGCCGCCGCCAGCGCCGGGCGCACCTCGCGCAGCGCGCCGCTCGGACGAAGCCACGTGTGGCGCGCGATCTCCTCGTGGTCGTGGTCCTCTTCTTGGATCCAGAAGATGGGGACACAGGGCACGCCCTGTTCGCGCTCTATGAACCGGGCGATGGCGATCGCGCTCGCCGCTTTGGCCGCGCAGAACAGCGGGCCGAGGAGCAGGCCGGGTTGCTGGCCCGTGACCACGGCGACCGCGTCGCCGCTTCGGAGCTTTTTCAGATTTTCGGCCCGTGCCCGGGGCGCCCGTGCCCCGCCGTTTTGCCGCTCGAGCGCTTCGGCGGCGGCCGGATCGAGCCCCGAGCCCCGCGCGGCGGCCACGGCGGCGGCCCGCCCGTTTGCGTCGCCGAGCTGCGAGGGGACGAGCGCCCGCGCCGCGCCCTCACCGCGCGCGAGGTCGGTCGCTATCGATCGGCGCTTCACGGTCGCACCCGCGCCGAGACTCGCACGGCCGGGTGTGCGGGTCGAGCGCCCCGGCCACATCGCGGCCGCTCGGCGCTTTGACTTTGCCTCCGCCAGCGCCCACGCTTGGATGGGTCCCTTGCTTCCCCACGCGACGCACTATCTAAAACGGCGAGGCCGTGCATCGACACCGGGGGCGCGCCCGCGATGAGCACCGACGTTCTGGCCGTGGGCGCTCACCCCGACGATGTCGAGCTCGGGTGCGGCGGCACGCTGGCCTCGCTGGCGAGCGCCGGCTACGGGGTGGCCATCGTTCACTTGACCGCCGGCGAGGCCGGCACCCGCGGCACGGCCGAGACGCGGCGAAGCGAGGCCGAGGCGGCGGCCGCGGTCATCGGCGCGTCGCTTCACTGGCTGGACTTCGGCGACGGCGGGCTCCGCCGCGGGGATCGAGAAGAGGACGAGCTCATCGCCTTGCTTCGCCAGCTAACCCCCCAGGTGGTGCTGTCGCCTCCGCCGCGCGACCGCCATCCCGATCACGAGCGCGCCCACGCACTCACCAAAGACGCCTGCTTTTACGCCGGTGTTGGGGCGCGCGGGCAAGGCCGGCCGCACCGGCCCCAGGCCGTTTGGTCGTACATGATCCACCACCCCTTCGAGCCCCGATTCATCGTGGACGTCACCCGGGCCTGGGACGCCAAGTGCCGCGCCATGGACGCCTACGCGAGCCAGCTTTACAACAGCAAAAAACCTGTCGAGGGCCCGCCGACGCGCGTGTCGTCGCCCGGCTTTCGCGCCTCGGTCGAGGGCCGCGCGCGCCACTACGGCGAGCTCGTGGGCGCCGAATTCGGAGAACCGTTTTTCGGCGAGATCCCGCCCGGCGTCACCGCCTCCAGTCTGCTCGGGGGCCCGGCGTGAAGATCGCGCTCCTTTGCCACCCCGGCATCGGCGGCTCTGCGCGAAGCGCGCTTCTGCTCGGCCGAGCGCTCGCCGAGACCGGTGACACCGTGTACGCGATGAGCACGGCCGTGCCGGCGGGCATGCCGCCCGAGCACGGTATGCAGGTGCGTGTCGCCGAGGTGCCGGGTCACCCGGTCCTGGACAAGGAGCCGGTCACGCTCGCCGTCGCCGGCGCGCTCGCGCGGCTGGCGCGACACGAGCACATCGACGTCATTCACGCCCACTTCGCGCTGCCCTGGGCGGCCGCCGGGGTGATGGCCTGCGAGCTTTTGGGCAAGCGGGCCCCGGCGCTGGTGGCGACCCTGCACGGCAGCGATGTGTTCGGCATCGGCACCCACCCGGCCTATGTGGAGACCACGCGGTTTGCGCTCGAACGGGCGACGGCGGTGACGGCGGTGTCCGCGGCGCTCAAAGACGCTTCGCGATCGGAGCTCGGGCTCGATCGCGATATCGAGGTCGTTCCCAACTTCGTGCGCACCGCGCGGGCTCCGCGCGCCGCGCCCGCGGAGAAGGTGCCGGTTTTGGCCCACGCGTCCACGTTCCGAGCGGTCAAAAGGCCGGCCGACGCCGTCGAGGTGTTCGCGCGGGTTCGGCACGATCGAAAGGCCGTGCTCCGGCTCATCGGTGACGGGCCGGAGCTCCAAACCGCCATGGCGCGCGCAAAGGCCCTCGGCGTGGCGGATGACGTGGAGGCCACGGGCGCGGTCTCGGATATTGGCCCGCTGCTCGAGGACGTCTCGATCCTGCTTTCGCCGTCGGAGCGCGAGGCGTTCGGCCTCGCGGCGCTCGAGGCGCAAGCGCTCGGGGTCCCGGTCATCGGCAGCGCGGTCGATGGCCTGCCCGAGGTGATCGCGCACGGCGTCACTGGGATCCTTCACCCGCCGGGCGACCTCGATGCGATGGCGGCGTCGGCGCGCCGCCTGCTCGGCGCGCCGGCCGAGCGCGAGGCGATGGGCCGCGCTGCGCGCGCGCGGGTTTGCGAGCGGTTCGACGAGGCCCGCGCCGTTTCGCGCTATCGCGCGGTCTACGCTGCGGCGGCGCGGCGCCGGCTCGCGAGCACGGCCGCGTGAGCTCGCCCGCGGGGCACGGGACGACGCCCGAGCCGCCCGGGGCGCGCGGAGCGTTTGGCCACCACGCCCTGCTCACCGCGTTTACGCTGATCTGGGGCGCGAACTTCGTGCTCGCCGAAGTCGCGCTCGCCGAGCTCAGCCCCATCGCGTTTAGCGTCGCTCGGTTCGCGGTCGCGGGCGCCGTCCTCGCGGTCGTGTTCGGCCGACGCGGCGCGCAGGATCGCGCGGGCGGCCGCGAGCGGCTCGACCCGCGCGATGTGCCGCGGCTCGTGCTCGCCGCCGCGCTCGGCGCCTGCCTCGCGCCGTGGCTCGGCATCGAGGGGCTCGCGCACACCCACGCGGGGCGGGCTGCCCTGTTCGCCGCGATCGCCCCCGCCCTGAGCGCCGCGCTGGGCCTCGCATTGCGCAGCGAATCATTGGGCCGCGCCGGCGCGGTCGGCCTGGCGGTCACCGTGGCGGGCGCGATAGGGCTCGCCGGGGAAAGGGCGCTCACCGAGAGCCCGCTGTGGCTGGGCGACGCCCTGCTTTTCGCGGCGGCCCTGTTCGCCGTGGCCGAGTACCACGTGCTCCGTCCGCTCGTTTCGCGCTACGGCGCGAGCCGCGTCGTGGTGTGGCGAACCCTCGTGGGTGTGGCGCTCTACGCGACCGTGGCGTCGCCCTGGCTCGTGCAGGAGGCGTGGCTGTCTTTGTCCCCGATCGTCTGGGTGGCGATCGCCGGCGGCGGCGCCATCGGGGTCGGCCTCGGGCAGTGGGTCAAAACCCGCGCGCTCGAGGCTCTGGGGCCCACGCGCGTCGTCGTGTACGGAAACCTCGTGCCCGTCGCCACGATCGCGCTCGCCGCCGCGTTCGTCGCCACGCTGCCGACGGCCGGCGAGGTAATCGCCGGGGCCGTGGTGATCGCCGGGGCGTGGATCGTGCAGCGGCGCTGAGCCGCGCGACGTAAACCCTGACAGCGGCGTCGCGGAAACGAGCCGCTAAAGGCAACGCGCCCGCAGTAAGTCCCCGAACACAGGGCGGGGAAAGCGGGCACGCCCGTTGCGCTGAAAGCGAGGTGACGTGGCCTTAACCGCCGGGCGCGGCACGGAGCCACGACGAGGGAGGACCGCCAGCATGTACACAGGCTCGCGCCATTTCGGTTTTGCTCGGCTCGGCGCCGCGGGCGCAGCGGCGGCGCTCGTCGCCGCTTGCGGAGCCGAGGGAGATTTCGCCGCCGAATCGCCCCCCGGGGCCGACGCCGGCATGGGCGACGATCAGCCGGCCTGCCAGACCTCGAGCGAGTGCCCCACCGGCATGGTCTGCACGGATTTCGGCACGTGCGTCCCGCCCGGCGAGGGCCAAGACGCGGGCCTTCCCGCGGAGGTCGAGTTCGAGTTCAGCACGCCGCGAAGCTCGCTGCGCTACGTGTACGTGGCGATGCCGGAGCTAGACGCGCTGGCCAAGATCGACGGCGAGACCTTGGAGGTCTCCACCGTCACGGTCGGGCGCCGTCCAGAGGTCGTGGCGGCGGCGCCAGGCTCGGACACGGCGGTGTCGCTCGACCCCGAGAACGCCACCGCCGCGATCGTGCGGCCCAGCGACGGCGGCGACGAAACGCGCGTCGTGCCTACGCTGCCCGGGCTGAACGCCGTCGAGTGGGACCCGACCGGGCGGTTCGCGGTCGCCTACTTCGATCTCGCAAAGGCGCTGTCGGAGGCGGGCGAGCTCGATCCGATCGGCGATGTGGGAAGCCTGCAGGACGTGACGGTGATCGAGCGCGGCGAAGGCGGCGAGCCCGATCGCACCGCGGATATGACCGTCGGGTTTCAGCCGCGGAGCGTGTCGTTCGACGAAGGCGGGCAGTTCGCCTACGTCGTGACGAGCGACGGCGTATCCGCCATCGATCTGCGTGCGGCGATCGAAGACGGGCCGGCGCTGTCGGTGCCGATCCCGATCACGGGCGATCCGTTCGCCGATCCGGACGACTTCGAGGTGCAGGTGGTCCCGAGCGGCGAGTACGCGGTGGTACGCGAGAGCGAGCGGGCTGAGGTGGCTGTGATTTCGCTCGCCTCGGACTCGGCCGGCGCGCGCGAGGTCGTTCCACTGTCGGCCGCGCCCACGGACATCGAGCTCGATCCCGACTCCGAGCGCGCCTACGCCGTGCTCCGCGACAGCGCCGAGCTCGCGGTGATCGACCTCGCAAAGGTCGCGGGTGCGGACGAGACCGCGGGCGAGGAGGGCGTCACGATCGTCGAGCTGGATGCCGAGCGCCGGGCCGGCTCGCTTGCGCTCGCGCCGGACGGCGAGCGCGGGGTTTTGTTCACGAACGCCGAGGTGCGGCGCGAGATCACCTTCGTCGAGCTCGGCGAGCCGCCCTTCGACGTGACGACCCATCCGCTGGAAAAGGCGGTGCGCGCCGTTTCGTTTTCCCCGAGCGGCGAGACCGCCCTCGTGATCCACAGCAAGCAACCAGGCGACCCCGGGGAGGCGGAATCCCAAGACGAATTTTTGGCCCGGAGCTACGGATACTCCGTTTTGCACCCGGACAGCGGCTTTTCGCGCCTCGAGATCACGCCGGTCGATCCGGGGCCGTTTGCGTTCGCGGAGGACCGGCCGCTCGCCTACGTCGCGCTCGACGGCGGGGACGCAGAAGACGCGGTCCGAAAGCTTCACGAGATCGATCTCGACTCGTTCGTCATCCGCCACCGCGACCTCGCGTCGCCGCCCGAGGCGGTGGGCCTTTTGACGGGCGCCGACGCGGTGTTCGTCGCCCAGCGCCACCCGCTCGGCAGGGTCTCGTTCTTAGACCCCGACGAAGACGCGATGCGAACGCTCACCGGGTTCGATCTCGACGGGCGCATCGTGGAGTAGCCGACGTGGGTTCGGTTTATCGCCGGTTTATCGAGAGGAAACAGCGATGAGGAACAATTCGAACATGGCGGTTCTCGCGGCCCAAGGCGCGGCGCTCGCGCTCCTCGGGGCGTGCGACGATCGCCCGGCTGCGTTCGAACGGGGGGGCTCCGTGATCGGGCCAGTCGCCCTGGACGACCGCGTGGCCTACGTAGACGGCGCTCGCGACCAGGTCGTGGTCGTGACCGCCGACGCCAGCTCTCCGGAGGTGGCGTCCTATCGGATCGGGCGCCGGGCAGCCTACGCGGCGCCGTCGCCCGATCGCACGCATCTGGCGGTGCTCACGTGGGGCGACGAGGCCAGCGCTCCGGGCCGGATCGACGAAGATCCGATGCTCTGGTACTTGGACGTCACCGACCCGGACGCCGAGCCGGTGGGCTATCCCGTCGGCTCGCCGTTTGGCCGGATCGCCATCGCGCCCAAGGGGGACGGCGACGGCTCGCCCGTGGCCGTCGCGTACCATTCGCCGGAGTCGGCGAGCCACGACGGCGTGCTCCGCAACCCGAACGAGCTCGCCATCGTCGATCTGTCGCGGGAGCCCAAGGCGGAAAACCCCGTGCTCCGAAGCGTGCGCTCGTTCGGCTCGGCGCCGGAGGGCGTGATCCTGTCTCCGCCGATGCGGATTCCGGGTCTAGGCGGGGATCCCCGCACGCTGGCGTTCGTGCTCGCCGAGGACACGGTCACGCTCCTCGACACAAACCACCCGATGCGCGACGAGGTGTCGCTTCGGGTCGGCGGCACCGGAGACGAGGTGATGCCGCGCGAGCTCGCCTTCGAGCCCGACGTCGGCGTCGCGTACCTGCGCTCGGACGGGGCGCGCGATGTGCTCGAGATCGATCTTCGACCCCGCGAGCGGGGCGAAGACGACGAGCGAACGAACGACTTCCGCCCGGCGCTCGCCGAGCTCGGCGCCGGCGGCGGGCCGGCGGACATCGCGAGCTACGAGACGGAACACGGCGATCGCTTCGTGCTCGCCGCCACCCCGAGTACCCGCGAGGTGGTGCTCATCGACGCGGCGACCGGCGAGTTCCGCACGGTGGAGACGCCCGATCCGATCGATCGCGTGCTGCTGTTTCCGCGGGGGCCCGACGCGACGCCGCGGACCGCGCTGCTCGCGTCGATCGGAGCCGAAATTCCGCGGGTGCACCTTTTGTCGCTCGACGAGCTCGGCGATTCACTGTCCGCGGTCAGGCTCGAGACCGTGTCGATCGAGCGGCCGGTGCTCGACGTGGCGCCGATACCGAACCGCGAGCTCGGCCTGCTCGTGCACGACCACGATCGTACGGTGCTCGGGCTCATGGACGTCGCCGTGGGGTCGGTGGCGCCGATCGAGGGCTCCGAACGGCTCGGCCACTACGAGTTCACGAGCAGCGGATCCCACCTCGTCACCGCGTCGTCGCGTTCGGGGCGGGTCGGGGTTC
The DNA here is from genome assembly GCA_007133195.1 of Nannocystineae bacterium. Classification (GTDB taxonomy): domain Bacteria; phylum Myxococcota_A; class Polyangia; order Haliangiales; family Haliangiaceae; genus SLNH01. Next base: position 15,461 of record SLNH01000445.1, read on the forward strand.
TCGATCTCGACAGCCTGCACCCGAGCGACATGCGCCTTGACGCCGAGCCGGGCCGCGCGCTGGCGATGGCCGGGGACGCGATTTACGTCGATCACGGCGATCCGTTCGGGATGGCGACCATTTTGCCCGGCCCCGGCGCCGAGCGCAGCGAAGCCGTGGTGATAAGCGGCTTTTTGGTTCGAGACGTGCTCGGGGACGAGCACTGATGGAAAGGGGCCGACATATGAGCTGTCGAAACGCAAAGCCCGACCCAGGCAAGATCGCGCGGCGACGCGGGCTCGCCGCCGCGGGCGTGGCCATCGCCGCCGCGGGGGTGTTGGCGGCGCCGGCCGCGGCGCGCGCGGAGGCGGCGGATTCGAGCGAGCCGGGGGGCCTACAGCGCCCCCACTGGCTCGGCCAGCTCGATTTCGGGCTTGGTGGCGAGGCGCGGTGGACGAGCCGCTCGAGCATGGACGCGGTGACCGCGGACGGCTCGCGCGGTCTGTTCACCATGTCCGCCGGGGCCGAGATCGTTACGGGCTCGTCGGATTACCGGGTGTTCGCGGACGCGTGGTGGTCCCGCGGGGGCAAGTCCGGGGCGCTTTACGACGACATCGCCACCGAAACGTCGCTACAAAACTACGTCGCCTCGGCGCGGGTCGTCCGCCCGCTCGGGGATGCGGCCGCCGCGTTCGCCCGGGCCGGGGTCGGGGCGCGCCACCTGTCGCTCGAGCTTTCCCGCGGCGCGGGATCGATCCGGGACTCCGGCTGGGGGGCGCTCGCGCTCGCCACCGCCGGCTTCGATCTCACCCCGATTCCCCCCGACCCCGATCTGGCGCTGGGTGTTCGCGCCGAGTTCGGTTACGCGGCGGAGCGGGGACAGCGGATCTACGCGCGCCCCGCCGGCGCCGACGACGGCCAAGGCCTGCAGATTCCCCGGGAGGACGCAGCGCTGGGGCGCCTTAGCGCGAGCGGCCCGCTCATGCGGATCTCCGTGGTCGCCCAATTCTGAACGGGCCGCGGCGGGTCCCGGGGCCCCGACCGCGGTGGCGCGGGCGAGCTGGCTGCGGTTTGCGTAGACGAGCGGGCCCCGCCGAAGTATCGTCCCGGCCCCATGACCTCGCCACCTGGGCCGCCGTCAGGGCCCGCGCCGAATACTCGCGTCGTCGTCGCCATCGACGGCCCAGCGGGGGCCGGCAAGTCGTCTGCCGCCAGAGAGCTGGCCCGGCGCCTCGGCTACACCCTTTTGGATACGGGCGCCCTTTACCGGACCGTGGCGCTCTTCGCGCGCCGCCGCGGCGTCGACTGGGACGACGCGACGGGCTGCGCAAAGCTCGCCAGCGACCTTCAGGTCGAGTTTCGCCTCGAGGACGGCGAAAACCGCGTCTTCGCGTTCGGCGAGGACGTGTCGGCGGCGATCCGGAGCGCGGACGTCTCTGAAGGGTCGTCCCGCGTCTCGTCCCATCCGGAGGTCAGGCGAGCCCTTCTCGATCTACAAAGGCGCCTGGCCCGGGAGGGCGGCGTGGTTGCGGAGGGGCGGGATGTGGGCACGGTCGTGTTCCCGGACGCCGCCGCGAAATTCTTCCTCACCGCCGACCCCGGCGTGCGGGCCCGGCGCCGCTACGAGGAGCTCGCCGCCGCGGGCGAAGACGCGGATTACCACGCGACGTTCGCGGACATCGAGCGGCGAGACGCGCGGGACACGGGGCGCGCCGAAGCCCCGCTCACCCAAGCGGCCGACGCGCGCCGGATCGATTCCACGGAGCTCGGGCCGGACGAGGTCGTCGAGACCATGCTCCGCGAGGTCCGCGACCGTGAGGCGCGCGCGGGCGGCACCGGCCCGCAAGGGAGCGAGGATGCGTCGGAATAGGTTGACAATCGCGCATCGCGGCGGTACCAGTCACCCCCTGTACCTGGCCCGAGGTTTGCCCCCGGGCCTCGAGGATCAAAGCGACGCGAGGAGCTGAATTCGAACATGGTTGATGTCGATGAGCACAAGGGAGGCGAGGAGAGCTTCGCCGCCCTCTTCGAAGAGAGCCTGAAGCACGACGAGGTCAAAGAAGGCGACATCGTCCGGGGCACGGTGATCAGCGTGGGCAAGGACTACGCCATCATCGACATCGGCTATAAATCGGAGGGCCAGGTTCCGCTCGAGGAGTTCCGCACCGCAGAAGGTGTGATCGAGGTCTCCCCGGCCCAAGAGGTCGACGTCCTTCTCGAGGATCGCGAAAACGAGGCGGGCATGTGCGTCCTCTCCAAGGAGAAGGCCGACCGCCTCAAGGTGTGGGACGAAATTTCGGCCGCGTGCGAGCGGGACGAGCTCATCGAGGGCACGATCACCCAGCGCGTCAAGGGCGGCCTCAGCGTGACGATCCGCGGCGGCGTCAAGGCGTTCTTGCCGGGCTCGCAGGTCGATCTGCGCCCCGTGCGGAACCTCGACGCGTTCCTCGGCCAGCGCTACAAGTTCAAGGTCATCAAGTTCAACAAAAAGCGCGGCAACATCGTGCTGTCGCGCCGCGTGCTCCTCGAGCGCGAGCGCGCCGCGCTCAAGGAGTCGACGCTCGAGCGCCTCAAGGAAGGCCAGATCGTCGAGGGCATCGTCAAAAACCTCACCGAGTACGGCGCCTTCATCGATCTCGGCGGCATCGACGGCCTGCTTCACATCACCGACATGAGCTGGGGCCGGGTCAACCACCCCTCGGAGCTGTTCGGTGTGGGCGACCACGTCCGCGTCAAGGTCCTCAAGTTCAACGCCGAGACCGAGCGCGTCTCGCTCGGGCTCAAGCAGATCAGCGAAGACCCGTGGACCCGCGCCCAAGAAAGGTACGTGCCCGGCACGGTGGTGCGCGGTAAGGTCGTCTCGCTCAAGGACTACGGCGCGTTCATCGAGCTCGAGGAGGGCGTCGAGGGCCTCGTGCACATCTCGGAGATGTCGTGGACCCGCCGGGTCAAGCATCCGTCGAAGATGGTCAACGTCGGCGATGTCGTGGAGGCCGTGGTCCTCGACGTGGATGTGGGCAACAACCGCATCTCGCTCGGCATGAAGCAGCTCGAGCCCAACCCCTACGAGCAGCTCACGGAGAAGTACCCGCCGGGCACGGTGGTGCGCGGCAAGGTTCGCAACATCGCGGACTTCGGCATCTTCGTGGAGATCGAGGAGGGAATCGACGGGCTCGTCCACATCAGCGACATGTCGTGGACCCAGCGCGTCAAGCACCCCTCGGAGCTGTTCCAAAAGGGCGACGAAGTGGAGGCGGTGCTCCAGGAGGTCCAGCACGACGAGACCGGCGAAAAGCCCAAGATCTCGCTCAGCATCAAGCACACCGTGCCCGACCCCTGGGATCGGATTCCGCACGACTACCCGGTGGGCTCGATGCACGACGCCAAGGTGCTCAAGGTGCTCGACTTCGGTGCGTTCGTGGAGATCGAAAAGGGCGTTGAGGGCCTGGTTCACGTCTCCGAGATGGCCGACGAGCGGATAGACGATCCGCGGAGCGTCCTCAAGGTCGGCGACGACGTGAAGGTCCAGGTCATCAGCATCGACCAGGACGAGCGCAAGATCGGGCTTTCGATCAAGGGCGCCCAGCGCCAGGAGGAGCTCGCCCAGGCCCAGGGCTACCAGCAGCCGGCCAGCGCGGGCGCGACCCTCGGCGACGTGATGCGCGCCAAGCTCGGCGACATCGCCTCGCGCGAGGAGAGCGAGTCTGGATCCGAGTCGGAGTAAGACTTCCGACCAGAAGCTGCGAGAGCGCGCCGCGCCGCCCGAGATGTGACGGTGACCGGCGCGCTCCCAGCTATAGACCGAGCGACCAAGAGCCGCTAGCGAGGTACGCATGCGGCTTAATCAATGCTTGATCGTATCGTCTGCGCTCGCCGTCGGTCCCCTGCTCGTCGCGTGCGGAAGCGACGACGTGTCTTCGGAGGAAGACGCGCGGCTGGCGTACATGGGCCTTCACGACATGGTCGATTAGGCCATGAACCTGGGCATGGCCGGCTACAACGCCGCCACGAGCGCCAACATCCCCGAGCAGGAGGGAGAGGGCGACGTCGAGGGCACCATCTTGATTTCCGGCCAGGTCGACCAAAGCGTCTCGGACAACAAGGAGCTCCGCCTCGACATCGAGCTCACGGACTACCGCGACGTGCTCGTGGACGAGGCCCCCACTGACGGTGACGACGAGGGTGACGACGACGAGGAGGATGAGGAGATCGACCTCGAGGGCGAGGTGTTTCTCGATCTCCGGATCGAGGGCGACATCGAGGAGGTCGACGGGACCGACGGGGAGCTTCGCCGGGTGCCGGGCACCACCCACATCACCGGCACCGCCGAGTCCCGCTACGGCGTGTTCGACGTCGATCTGCCGATCTAGCGCCTGAGCCCGGCGCCCTGCGCCGACGGGCGGGCGCGCCGCGGGTGTGCGCGCGACGGCGACGAGGCGTCTGGCTCGCGCCTCGTGGCTGGCCGCCGCTTTCGCTCGCGGGAATCCGGCTCGCGCGGCAAGGCGGATCGGCGCGGCGCAAAAGCTGGCGCGGGCGGCGCTCGGGTGGGAAGCGAGCTCGGTGAGCGCGGTGCGCGGCGTCGCGGGCGTCGAGGATGCCGCGCGCCTCGTGAAAACGCAGCGGACTCGGGTGTAGGATCGGCTCGATGCGAGGGGTTTACGAGTCCGCGGGCGCTGCCCGAAGGGGCCGCTTTTGATCCGTTGGCTGCGCCTGGCTTCGATCGCGGTGGTCACGCTCGCCCTCATCGCCGCCGGGGTGTGCGTCGGTCTGTTCGTGGTCGAAAACTCGGACTGGGTGAGCGTGGAGGTCCCGCCGCTATTGACGGGGATGCTCGGCGACACGCCGCTCGAAATCTGGCTCCCGGCGCTTTTGTCGAGCTGGCTCGTCACGGCGCTGTCGGCGGTCGCCCTCGTGGGCGGCAGCCTGTATTACGTGTGGCGGAGGCGCCAATACGAGTCGCTCATCGGCCGGCTCGAGGGGGAGCTCACCGAGCTGCGCAACCTCCCGTTTACGCGCCCGGCGCCCCTCGAGGACCTCCCCGAGAGCCCGGACCCGGCCGCGCGCGAAGCGTCGCGCGCGCTCGGTTCGGGTGACGCTGAAGGCGAGGACGAGGGCGAGCCGGAGCCGGTGGAGCGGCCATGACCGGCGTGGCGATCGCGCTCGCGCTCGGGCTGGTGGGGGCGTTCGCCGCCGGCGTCCTCATCGGGCGGTACTACGTGCCCGACGATCGCGGGATCAAGCGACAGGCCCATCACGCCCGGCACTATGCCCGGGCGCTCACCTCGCTGGTGGCGCGCGACCGCGATCGCGCCGTAAAGGAGCTGCAGCGCGTGGTCGCCGACAACGTGTCCGATCTCGAGCCGTACTTCGCGCTCGGCGCGCTGTTTCGCGGCCGAGGCGAGTGGGAGCGCGCGATTCGCGTGCACCAGGCGCTCGAGCTCCGCGCCCGGGGGAAAAAGAAGATCGAACAGCGGGCGCGCTTCGAGCTGGGGCTGGATTTTCGTGCGGCTGGGATGCCCCGGCGCGCGATTCGCGCGCTCGAGGACTACCTGCACGACAATCCGAAAACCGAGGCGGCGCTGCGCGCGCTCGCTGGGGTGTACGAGCAGATGGGGCGATACGCGGACGCGGCGGCGGCGTGGCGGCGCATCCGCAGGCAGGGGGGCGAGCCCTCGCAGCGCGAGCTCCATCTGCGGGCCGGGGCGGCGATTTCGGCGATCGAGCAGGGCGATTTGGACGGCGCCAAACGCGAGCTCCGGGAGGCCAAGCGGCTCGGCGCCGACCACCCGCACACGCTCGCGGCCGGCGCGGAGCTCGCCCTGGCGCGCGGCCAGCATCGCCAGGCGGCGGAGGGTTACGCGCGGATTCTGCGCGAGCATCCCGAGCTTTCCAGCGTCGCCACAGACGGGCTCGAGCGGACCCAGCGGGCGCGGCTCGGCGCCGAGGCGACGGCGGAGCACGTGGCGGAGGCGGCGATGTCCTGGCTGAGCGGCGAGGGCGAGGCCGGCGCCGACCCGGCCTCACCGCACGCCCGCTACGCGCTCGCGGCCCTTCACCGCAAAGCGGGGCGGAGCGACGAGGCGGCGGCGGACGTGCGCGCGCTCGCCGCCGACCGGCCGGATGTCCTCGCGGCGCACGTGGAGGTGGCGCGCGAGGCGCTCGCCGGCGAGGACGAGGGTGCTTTGCGAGACGCCCTCGCGGCGCTCGCGGGGGCCGGCGGCGCGCTGGACATGCTCGCGGGCGGTCGCTACCGCTGCGGGTTTTGCGCCGCGGCGCCGGGCGCGTTTTCGTGGCGGTGCGAGTCGTGCCGGCAGTGGGGCCACATCCGCCTCGAGCTCGGGCTCGCGGCGGCGGCGCCCGCCAGGGGCTTGCGCGAGCGGCGAGGCGAGGCCAGAAGTGACGCCACCGCCGCGCTCAAAGCGCGCGCCGATGACCGCGCAGGCA
>SLNH01000400.1 GCA_007133195.1 Nannocystineae bacterium
CATCGGGCGTCCGCGTCGGCGCCCGGATACGGCTCAACGCCGCCCAGAATCCACTTGGCCGCGGCGTATAGGCCGTCGAGATCGAGGTGCGCCACGATGGTATCCACGGGCCCGGCGCGGCGCACGACGTCGGGCGTCACCATCTCCGGGCACGCGCCGTGCTCCTGCTTGGTCGCCAGCGCGAAGCGGGGATCGTCCTTGTAATCGGCGTGCCGGTCGTGGTCGTGGTGATCCACCCACGCGGCAAGCCGTGCGCCGAGCTCGTCGATAAACGGCTTGGTGGTCGCTTCGTAAGACACGCCGCCGCTCGTCGCGGCGAACGCGACGTCCAGCACGGCGACGCGCCCCACCAGGCTCGCCGGCTTGGGGAGCCCGCGGGGTGAAGCGAATACGAGATGTGGAGTCCCGGCCATCACGCGCTACCAGCCTATCCATCCCGGGACCGAGCCGCTAGTCGTGGTCCGGACACTAGGCGCGCCGATGAAATCTTGCGCCTTGGGCCCGGCGCTCGTCCGTCCCCGCTGGCGCTGCCCCGGCGGGTGAGGGATAATGTGCTCGCGTTATGGGCGCCGGCCTGATCGAGTTCGCGGCAGAGTGGCTGCTCGCGATCACCCTGGGCGCCGCGCTGGGGGATCGGGAGCCCGCGGGGTGGCTGGCCCCGGGCTCCCCGTTCGGCGGTGCGGCGTCCGTGGTCATAGACGCGAGCGGCGATGGGGATGTGGACGATGCGGAGGGCTACCCCATGGAGGGCGAGCCGCAGCTCGACGTCGTGTTCGCCGACAGCCACGGCTTTCGCGCCCACCTCGAGCGGTTCTACGAGCTCCACGAGGCGATGGACTTGGTCAAGGCGGCGTTCTCCGAGCACGTGCGGGACGCGCTCGCCGCCGTGACCGACGCGCCGCCGCGCTCGTGCCGACCAACCGACCTCGCCGCACCGACGTTTCGCGCCCACCGGGCCGGGCGCCGCTTCGAACACCTCGGAAAGGAGCTCGAGCTTCAGCGAGACGTGATCGTGCGTCACGAAACCTACGGCGAACACGCCGGGCTCACCCCCGATGAGCGGTGGCGCGTATCGCGTGTGAGCGGTCTATACGACGAGCTGGTGAGCGCATACCGGGAGATGCGAATCGCCTTCGACGAGCAATTGATGCCCGAGGCGACGAGGCGCGGCTGCTCCCGACAGGCGCTGATCGACGCCGGCCGACAAGCGGTGGAGTCCAAGCGGCTTTCGCGCGAGGCGACGACGACCGGCCCCGGAGAGCAGAGCGCCCACCGCATACCACTGCCGCCCCACGCCGAGCCGCCCGAGGCGATCGAGGCGAGCCCCGTCACGTTCCTCGTCGACAACCGCCGGTGCGGGCAGGCGCTTCGCGTGTTCATCGCGGGTGAGCAGATCGGCACGGTCGATGCGCATTCACGCGCCGCGTTTCAAACGCTGGCTGGGCGACACTCGATGTGTTTGCTTCCCGACGGCGTGACCGCCCACTGCGGCGACGCGGGGACCGTCCGCACGGCGTACATCCACGACGGATGGGAAGCGACGCTCCGCTGCGAAGGCGACGAGCGAACCTGATTACCGCGCCGAGCGCCCGATTGTCGGAGCCCTCTCTGGCTTCGACGAGGAGCGCAGGAGATCCGCACCGAGCGGCCCATGAGGATCGCCGCGCCTGTCCGCGCTCACTCGATCGCGGTGAAGAGGTTACTCGAGCGCGATTTCGCGATCTGCGCCGCCGCGCGCGATCGCGTCGAGCCGCGCGAGGTGCTCGGCAGCGCGACCGTGATCCGGCTCGAGGGAAAGGGTGCGATCGAACGCCGCCACGGCCTCCTCGCGCCGCTCCTGGCGAAGGAGCACCACGCCGCGCAGGTAGTGCAGCTCGGCGTTTTCCGGCTCGAGGTCGAGGCCCACGTCGACGTGTTCGAGTGCTTGGCTCTCCCGACCCGATCGGGACAGCGAGAGCGCGAGGTTGTAGCGATACCGGGCGCGCTCGGGCGCAAGGCGAACGGCGCGATCGAGATGCCCCGCCGCCTCGGCGAATCTGCTTTGCCGGTGCGCGAGCGTGCCCAGGTTGTTGTACGCTTCGTGGCGATGGTGCGGAAACCGGCGCAGGGCCGCGTCGTAGATCTGCGACGCCCTGTAGTCCTCGCCGGCCGTCACGTACGCGGCGCCGAGCAAGAAGTACGGGCGGGCGTCCGCCGGATCGATCTCCAGGGCGCGCTCGTAGCTCGCGATGGCCTCGTCCACGTCGCCGCGTCGCAGGTGGATGTCCCCGATGAACTTGACGGCTTGCAGGTGGCGCGGCTCCTCGTCCAGCACGTCCCGATAGACCCCGAGCGCGTCGTCATCGCGCCCTGCGGCTGCGTAGGCGGCCGCCAGATCGAGCCGCGCTTCGTCGTCATCCGGGGCGAGCTCGAGCACCGCTTCGAGCTGACTCACGAGCGCGCTCCGATCGCCGCGCGAGGCGTGGATGAGAACGAGCACGCGCCGCGCCCCGAGGTGCTCGGGTTGGCGCGCGACCACTCGGCGTGCCTGCTCGAACGCCTCGTCCAAGCGCTCCACCTCCCAAAGCACCCGGCTGAGCTCGTAGCGGGCAGACAAGGACGACGGGCGCATGGTGAGCGCCCGCGACACGAGCTCGAGCGCGCGATCCGTCCGCCCTCGCGCGAGCTGCGCCCTGCCCTTGCCGAGCAGCGAAGCGACGTCGTTGCCCTCGCGCAGCGCGAGCGATCTCGCGAAGCGGTGGCGCGCCGAGTCGAACTCGCCGCGGCGGAGCTCGAGGATTCCGAGCACGCGGTGCGCGGCGGCGAGCCGAGGATCGATGAACACCGCGCGCTCGAGGTTCGCCGCCGCCGCGTCGAGATCCACCTCCCCCATGGTTCCGGCCAGCGCCGTGAGGCCGCGCCCGAACAGGGTGAAGGCGTAAAAATCCCCGGTGGGTTCGCGGTAAGCTTCCCGCACGATGTCCGCGTCGAGCGGGAGCTCGGCGCTTCGGCTGAGCTCCACGATGGCGTCGCCCATGAACGCATGAAGCTCCTGAAAGTCGCCCCGCCTTACGACCTTGCCCACGCGCGTGGCGCTCCCAGCGGCGCGCTCGAACACGCTACCGAACGGGGCGTCCTCGAACGCGGGCGATCGGGTCTCCACGCGCCACAGGCTCACCCGCAGCTCGAGGTTCCAGTGGGGCCGATCCACGGAGCCGGTCCACACCCACCTCGCGCCGCGGTCGGCCCCGAACGCCGCCACCTCCTCCGGATCGGCCGCCGCCGGCTCGCGCTCGGCGGGCACGATCAGGGGCGCCTCCGCGCCGACCAGGCTCGGATGCGAGGTGAGCTTGTCGCCGAGGGAAAACGCCGCGGCAGCGCTCATCCAGTCCAGGCCGCCGACCCCGGAGCGATTTTCGAACGGCATCACCGCGAAGCTGTCCCCGGAGTCGGCCGGCACATCCGGGATGCCGTAGGCGCCTACGGCGCGGTCGGGTGCGGCCGCGGCGCCGCCGCTCGCGGCTGCGCCGCCCGCGACAATCAGCAAAGCGAGCGCTGCCTTGCGCGACGTTCCTGGCCCGCTCATAGGTCCTCGATTGTTGCGATCCGTGTGCATGAAAACCTCGTTTCCAGCACACTAGTGCTTTGACGTGAGCCCCGTGCCTGAAGCCGCCCAGACCTCGCGATTTCCGCGGCGCATGTCCGCCGTCTCCGTACTTCGCGTCCTCGCGCTCACTTTCGTATTCCTCGGCTTTGGAGCGCTGGCGTCAGCCTACTACGTCTACACCGCGTTCGCTCGTACCCTCCCCGAAGATCTCACCGCGCTCCACGACGACCCCACGCGCGCGAGCCGCGTGTACTCGGCCGACGGGGAGCTCATCGGGGAATTCTACCTGCAGCGGCGGGTGGTCGTCCCGCTCGAGCGGATCCCCCACCACGTACAGCGGGCGTTCATCTCTGCCGAGGACCGCCGCTTTTGGGAGCATCCGGGCTTCGATGTCACGGGCATCGCGCGCGCCGCGTGGGTCAACTACACGGGAGGCCGAACGCGGCAGGGGGCATCCACCATCACCCAACAAGTCACGCGGATGCTCATGCTGTCGACGGATCAAACCTACGAGCGAAAGCTCCGCGAGCTGATCCTGTCGATCCGCGTCGAGCGCGAACTGTCCAAGCGCGACATCCTCGCCCTGTACTTGAACCGGGCGTACCTCGGGCAAGGGGCCTACGGCGTTCAAGCGGCGGCGGAGACCTACTTCGGCAAGGACGTCGAGCACCTGAGCGTCGCCGAAGCGGCGCTGCTCGCCGGCCTCCTCCAGGCGCCCTCGCGCTACTCCCCGCGCCGCAACTTCAGCGCCGCGCGGTGGCGACAGCGTTACGTGATCGAGCGGATGCGCCAAGACGGCTACCTCACCGCCCAGGAGGCGCAAAGGGCCAGGGACGAACCGCTCGCGTTCGTTCACGACGACGCTGACCTCAATCATGTCGCCGCGCCCTATTTCGTCGACCGCGTCCGCGACTGGGCCCAGAGAAACTACGGACACACCGACGTGTTTCACGGCGGCCTTAGGATCTTCACGACGCTGGATACTGGGATGCAGCGGAGCGCCGAGGCCGCGGTGCGCACGGGCTTGGAGAATCTCGACGGCCGGCTCGGCTTTCGCGGCCCGCTCGACCGGCTCGGCGACGACGAGCTCGAGGCGTTTCGCGACGGTCCGCCGCACCCGTACGTCCCCGGCATGGAGTCGGTCGCGCTGGGCGGTGAGGCGGAGCTATTGCCGGGCGCGCGCTACGTAGGGGCGATCGTCGAGATGCCCAGGCAGCGGGACATCTTGGTGGATACCGGGCCGAAGACGAGACCGCTTACGCGCGACGATCAGATGCGCCTCAGGCGCTGGCAGCGCCGCGAGAACGAACAGCTCGGCCCGGGAGATACCATCCCCGTGGCGCTCGTCGAACAGACCGACCACCGAGGCAACCGGGAGCTGAGATATCGGCTCGCGCAGAGCCCCGAGGTGGAGGGGGCGCTCGTGGCCATGGAGCCCGAGTCGGGCCGGATCCGCGCCATGGTGGGCGGCTACGACTATGCGCGCAGCGAGTTCAACAGGGCTACGCAGGCCAAGCGTCAGATCGGGTCGGCGATCAAGCCGTTCGTGTATGGGGCCGCGTTGGACGACGGCTACACCCAGCTCGACGTCATGCGCGACGAGCAGTTCAGCGTCCCCACGGCAGGCGGGGTTTGGCGCCCCGCCAACTTCGGCCACCGCTACGACGGGGACGTCACGATGCGCACCGCGCTCGCACGATCGCTGAACACGGTGAGCGTGCGGGTGGCGATCGATCTCGGCATCGAGCCAATCGTTCAGCTCATGCGGGATCTGGGCATCGCCTCGGAGTTCGCCGAGCACATCACCTTGTCGCTCGGCACGCCCGATCTGTCGCTCACGGAAGTCACGGCGGGCTACGCCGCGTTCGCGAACGGGGGATATCGGGTGACCCCGCGCTACGTGGAGCTCGTGACCACCGAGGACGGCCACGTTCTCGAGGATCACCGCGCCCCCGGCGAGCGGACGCGGGCGATGTCGCCCCAGATCTCCTACCTGGTCGCCGATCTCATGAAGAGCGTCGTCGACCGGGGCACCGGGCGAAGGGCCCAGAGCCTAAACCGCCCCGTCGCCGGCAAGACGGGCACGTCCACCAACTATCGCGACGCCTGGTTCATCGGCTACACCACCGACTTCGTCGCCGGCGTGTGGGTGGGCCGCGACGACTTCCAGCCCGTGGGCCCGCGGGTCACCGGCGGCAACACGTCCCTACCGATCTGGCAGCAATTCATGACCGTCTCGCATCCGGACACGCCGCCGCGGGACTTCGCACCGCCGCAAGGGATCCTGTTCATGCGCGCGAACGAGATGACCGGCGCCCCAGAGCCGCCTGGATCCGGCGCGGGCACCTGGGTGCCGTTTCATCAGGGCACCCTCCCCGAGCGCTTCACCGGAGACGACCCGCCGCCTCGCTTCCGCACGCTCGGCGACAGCTGGGATGGCGGCCTTGATGGCGCGGGCGACCCATAACACGAACGCCCGCTACGCTTCGCGCGCCGCCGTGAGGCGGGGCGGCTCGCCTCGCGTGACGGCGCCGCTCGCCTCACCCGTCCGCCAGGGCGCTCACGCGCCAGACGCCTTGCCCGGGCTCCGTCGCGAGCTCATCGGCGAGAAACTCGAGGTAGCCCTCGAACTCGAGGAGATCGACGATCTCCTCCGCCTCGAGCGCCGAACAACCAAATTCATCACGGACAGCGTCTCGCATCTCGGTCTTGCCGACCAGATAGTCCACGAGGGCAGCCTCGCCATAGCGGGAGGCGAGAAAGCGCGCCACCTCCGAGACGTCGATCGACGCGTCGATTTCGCGCGGTTCTTCGGGCATGCATGACTCCTGGGCGAGCGTTCGGACGCGGGGGCTTGCACGCCGCGCGCCATCGCCGACCCAGACCTACAGCGTTCGCGCGTACAGGTCGATACGACCGGCGAGCAGCCAGGTTTCCACCAACTCCAGGGACACGTCGTCATCGTGAAGGCAGGCCCTCGCGCCCGCTTCGTCGCGAACCGGCTCCAAGGCGGCCGCGCCGGCCGCGCCGCCTCCGCGCACGACGACCACGTCCGCGCCGGCGTCCGCCGCGGTTCTC
>SLNH01000033.1 GCA_007133195.1 Nannocystineae bacterium
CGGGGTCGTTTTCGTGTCTCGAGGCAGCCCAGCGCGATACGTCGGTGCAGGCAGACCTTCACGACGTATCGATAACCATCCCGCGGAGCGGGGCGATTCGGATCGAGTTGGAATTTTCCGGTTACGCGGAAGGCGAAATCTACGTAAACGGCTGCGATATCGTCAGCACCGCGTGCGTAGACTCGCTCACAGTGGACCGGGGCATCGCCGAGGTAGAGCTCGAGCTCGAGGTCTCGAACGGCAAGCCGAGCCTCGATGTGCACGAGGTGGAGATCGGCACCAATGACGAGCTGGGCGGCAGCATCAGCGTCACGCTGTCGGACTGCCCGTTCGGCGATTGGCCAGACTTCGTGCAAAACCTGGTCGACGAAGCGGTCGAGCGGTTGGTCCTTCGGGGGGTGGTACTCGAGTTCGCCGCGGGTCTCTTGACGCCGCTGGCCGAGGACCTCCTAGTGGATATGTAGAGCTTCGACGGAAAGTTCGGCCCCACCGAATTGCAGCTCGCCGGGGGCGAGTTCCGAACCGAGCAGGGCGGGCTGCTGGCTGCCGTGAGCGCGGGGCTCGAAAGCCAGCTCAGCGCCCCCGCGGGCTGCCTCGAGGACGACGCGCCGCCCCCCGAGGGGGACGGCGGCCCGCTTCCCGATCTCACCGAGGGCGTGCAGGCGCACGCGGCCGCGTCTCTCGATCTCGGACTCGTCAACGACATCCTTTACAACGTCTGGCGCGCGGGCCTCATGTGTCTGAGCGACGCGTACCTCGAGGTCTTCGGAATCGATCTCGAGCTCGATCGCCACGTGGCCCCGCTCGTGCCCGGGTTCCCGCCGGACACCGAGTTCGGCATCGAAGTGCGCGTGATGCAGCCGCCACGCGTCACGGCCAGCGCGGCCGAGGGAGCGCGCGTGACCCTGGTCGCCCGGCAAATCGAGGTGGATCTCGTCGGACGCCATTCCGACGGCCAAGACGAGATCAGCGTCATGGCCGACCTGGAGGCGACCGCGGAGGTCTCCATCGACCACGACACGCGCTCGCTGATTCTTCGCCCCGCGGGGATCGACATTCAGTCGCTGCGCGTCGACGACTGGGTTGGAGGTGAGAGCCTGGGACTCGATGCGGCGCGGCTCGTGGACGTCCTCGAAAACCACCTGGCACCGAAAATCCTCAAAGACCTCGGCGATATCCCGCTCACCGATTCGATCGTCGGCTTCGAGGGGGTCTACGTCTTGGTACGCGACCTGTTTACGACCGACGCCCACGTCGGCGGCAAGCTCGATCTGTTCGTCGCGCCCGAAGACGACACGACGCCGCCCGCGACGTCGGTCGAGTCGCGGCCTGAGGGGCTCGTCGGCCTGAACGAGGCGGTTGTCCGGGTGAGCGGAAGCGACGCTGAAACGCCCGAAGAGCTTCTGCGCTATCGCGCGGTGATAGACGGGGACGAGCGCGAGCTCACGTTCAACCCCGAAATCCAGATCGGCGAGCCAGGCCAAAGCGGGCCGCGCCGCGTGGAGGTGAGCGCCGTGGATCTCGCCGGCAACGAGGATCCGGACCCGGTCGTGTTGAACGTCGAGGTCGACGGCAAGCCGCCGGTGGTCGCCATCGACGGCGGCGGCACTCAGACCGTGAGCGGCGGTGACTTCGAGCTGTCGTGGAGCCAGTCCGATGACCTCACGCCGGCCGGCGAGCTCGAGCCGCGGGTCGAGCTTTATCGCATTCGCAATCCCACAGACCTGCTCGACGTGGAGCTCGTCGACGAAGCGGAGCTGTCGCCCGGCGCCACCGCATACGACCTGTCGCTCGAGCCTGGCGAACTGTACCGGGCCGAGGTGCGCGTTCGCGATCAGGCCGGCAACGAGGCGATCGCCTCCGCCCGGCTGCGGGCGAGCGCCGGGGGCTGCGCGGCGGGCGCGCCGGGCGCGGGCGGCGCCGGTGTCGCGATGTTCGTGCTCGCGTTCGCGCTCCTCGCAAGCCTCCGCCGCCGCGGCGCTAAAATGAGATGAGATCGACGTACAGGTCGTCGCCGTCGAAGCTTACGCGGTAGCGGCGCAGGCACAGGTGCGGGTCGTGGTCGCACGCGCCGGTCGCGAGGTCGAATATGTAGCCGTGACCGGGACACTCGATGCGGGTACCGCTGCGGCGGCCGCCTTCCAGCGACACCTCCTCATGGGGGCACTCGCTGGTGGTGGCATAAAACCGTCCCCCCACCTGCGCGACGAGGACCGGCCAGTCGAGGCCGTCTACCTCGAAGGCGAGGCACGACTCGGGCGGGACGTCTTGCCGGCGGCACACGAGCAGGCGGAGGGCCATCACGGTCGGTCGCTATAGCGCTTGGGGTCGAACTTGTCGCGCAGCCCGTCGCCGAACAGGTTGGCGCCTAGGACGACGAGCATGATCGCGATCCCGGGGATTAAGACGAGCCGGGGCGACTGCCACACGAAGGTGGTGCCTTGGTCGAGGAGCGCCCCCCACGTGTAATTGAGCTGCGGCCCGAGGCCGAGGAACGACAGCGCCGCCTCCACGGCCACCACCCCGCCGAAGGCGAAGGAGGCGAACACGAACAGCGGGGCGAGCATGTTGGGCAAAAGGTGGCGCCACATGATGAGGCGCGGAGGCACGCCGATCGCCCGCGCGCCCGTGACGTACTCGGTCTCCCGGAGGCTCAAAACCTGGCCGCGCGCGAGGCGCGCGTAACCCACCCACCCGTTGACGGTGAGCGCGAATACGAGCGTGGGGATCCCGGGCGCGGCGACCAGCGCCACGATCGCGATGTTGAGGAGAATTCCGGGGAATGCGAGCAGGACGTCGACGACGCGCATGATGAGCTCGTCGATGAAGCCTCCGTAGTAGCCGGCGATGAGGCCGAGGGTCACGCCGATCACCGCCGAGGCAAGCACGACGGAGCCGCTGATGATGAGCGCGGTCCGCGCCCCGTAGAGCATGGCCGACAGGACATCCACGCCGTTTTGGTCGGTCCCCAGCCAATGCTCCGCGGAGGGGCCCTCGAGGATGCGATCGAGGTCGTGCTCGGTCGGCGAGTGCGGAGCGAAAACCGGGCCGAATATCGCGACGGCCAAAAACGCGACGACGAGCACGACGCCGAGCTTGGCGCTGGGAGAGACCCGACCTTGTCCGCTCGCGCCGCCGCCCATCACCGCCTCCGAATCCTGGGATCGGCGACCCCGTAGGCGAGATCGACCAGCGTGTTGACGGTGACGTAGGCGATCGCGATGACGAGCACGGTCCCCTGAACCACGGGGTAGTTGCGCTCATTTATGCCCTCGAGCAGCATCGTCCCGAGCCCGGGCCTGGCGAACACCTTCTCGGCGATGATCGTCCCGCCGAGCAGCGCGCCGAACTGTAGGCCGGCGACGGTGATGACCGGGAGGAGCGCATTGCGAAGCCCGTGCTTGAGGATGACCCGGCGCTCGGGGAGGCCTTTGGCCCGGGCGGTGCGCATGTAGTCCTCGTTCATCACCTCCACCAGCGAGGAGCGGGTCATGCGCGAGAGCATCGCCATGAGCGCGGTGCCGAGAACGATCGAGGGCAAGACGATCGCAAACGGAGCGTCGGGCTCCGCGGGGCCGGGAAGCCAGCCCAGCGTGACGAAAAACAGGATGATGAGGAGCGGCCCCAAGAACATCGTGGGCATGGAGATCCCGAGCAGGGACACCACGGCGGCGCCCGCGTCCACCCACGATCCGCGGCGGAGCGCGGCCACGATGCCCAGGGGGAGCGCGAGCGCGATGGCCACGATCATGCCCCCGATCGCGAGCTCTACCGTGTAGGGCAGCACCTCGAGGATGAGCTCCATGACGGTGGGGTTTTCCTCGGGGTTCGGGCACTGATGACCGAGGGTGCCGTTTGCGATGTTGCCCAAGAAGATCCCGAACTGCGCGACGAGACTTCGATCGAGATGGAGACAAGACTCGATCTCTTCGCGCTGATCGGCCGTGGCCTCGCCGCCTGCGAGCTGGTGGACGGGATCCCCGGGGACCAGGTGGAGGAAAAAGAACACCAGCACCGAGGCGCCGGCGATCGCCAGCAAGCTCGATCCCAGGCGCCTCACCATGAACGAGCCGATCGACATCGCGGGCTACAGACCTCCCCCGATCGCGCGGCGTCGGCGGACGCGCGATCGACACCGCGCGCTCATCGCCGCTACGCCGAGCACAAAGGGCGCCCTCGATGCGCGCACCGCTCGCCTATGCTCCGGGAGGCCGGGGCGCGCAAAACCCCTGAGGATCTTCGGGATGCACCCCGTCCGGCGGCGGGATCGGCTCACCGCCGTGACTCACCATGAGATCGCGATCGCGGCATTCGTAGGCGTCGCGACAGTCGCCATCGTCGCTGCACGCCCGCATGCAAAACCGCGTCTGTGCGCCCTGCGGTAGGCAGTGCCCGCCGAGGGTGCACACCTCGTCGGCCGTACAGTCGCTGTCGCCGTGACCGCTCGCGTGCGGCTCGCAGGCGACATTGTCCGTTTCAGCCGAGAAGAACCGGACGCACACGGCCTCGCTCGGACACGAGCCCGAATCGCAGCCGACCACCGTGCAGTAGCCGCCCGGCGAGCTCACATCGCAGGCGCGATCGCCGTCGGGCGAACAATCACGGCTCTGCCTACACTCGTCGCCGATCTCGGTGCCGCAGGCGGCGAGGAGGAGTAGCGCGAGGGGGACGAATACATGCAGCGAACGCATGGCTGGCAGAGTCTAGCTCGGGAAGGGCGGCGGCGTCATGTTCCGGTAACCGCGATGGTCGGGCGATCGGGGCGCCCGGCGGGCCAAGGCGCGCCGCGCGCGGCAGGGACCGTGGCCTCGTGGTTGAGACCCGGGGCAGGCCGAGGGTGTTGCACGACGGCCGGCGGCGTCGACTCTCGGGATCGGCGCGACTACAGTGCCGTCATGCGGGCTGTCGTTCAGCGGGTATCACGAGCGCGCGTCACCGTGGCTTCGCGCGAGGTGGGCGCCATCGACGGGGGGCTTTGCGTGCTCGTCGGCGCCGGCGAGGGTGACGGCCCAGGCGACGTCGCCTACATCGCCGACAAGGTGGTGGGCCTCCGCGTGTTTCCCGACGAGGCCGGGCGCATGAATCGCTCGGTGCTCGACACCGGCGGAGGCGTGCTCGCGGTGTCACAGTTTACGCTCTACGGCGATGCCCGGAAGGGGCGACGGCCGTCGTTCGTGACCGCCCTGGCCCCGGAGGCCGCCGAACCTCTCTATGAATCGCTGCTAAGCCGGCTGCGCGACCGCGGCGTGGCCCGCGTGGCGGGGGGCGAGTTCGGCGCGAACATGGCCGTAGATCTGGTCAACGACGGCCCAGTCACGCTGCTTCTCGACTCCCAAAAGCAGTTTTAGCGGCGCGGCCACGCCCCCACGCATCGGGCCGAACTCGAACACGTTTTCGCGTCTGGCCGCGAACCCGGATCCGCTTTCGCGCCCTTTAGTCCGGGTTGGGTGGCGGATAGGGGCCGGGATCCGGGGTCCGCTGCGGCTCGAGGTCCGGCCCGTCCGGCCGGTCGTCTTCCGGAATCTCCTCGATCTCGGGGGCGGGCTCGCGAATCTCGGGGGGCGCGAGCTCGCGGTCGACCGGCTGGTCGTCGTACTGGGAAAGGACCAGCCCGACGCCCACCAGGGCGATGACGAGTATCGCCCCGAACACCACGAAGGGGGCGAGCTTCGATGCGCCTTTGGACGGCTTGGTCATACGCAGTGCTTCGGCGAGCGGCGCCGGCGCGCCGGGCCTCTCCGATCACTGTGATCGACCACGGCGCCGCCTTCTACGTGAATCGGCACGGCGCGAACACGCGATTCACGGTACCACGATGAACTCGCGACGCATCAGGCTCAGCAAGTGTTGCGCGGCGTCGAGATCGCTACCAGCGTAGTGATCGAGCACCGCCTGCACCTGGCCGTGGTCGAGGACGAGCTGGAACACGTCGAGCTCCGGGGCCGCGAGGTCGCGGAGCTTACCGGCGAGCGGCGTGGGCACCGCGAGCGACGCGTCGCCGGACGGAAGCTCGCCTTCCATTTGTCGAAACTCGTCGAGCTGGCGCATCCCCTCCATGAGCAGCGCTTCGGTCGACTCCTCGATTTCCTCCATGACCTGCATGTCGACGGGAGGCTCGAGCTCGAACGTGCCCTCGGTCCAAGAGAGCATGCGATAGACCGCCTTTTGCGGCGTGAGCGCAAAGTCGTCGTTTATCGCGGCGAAGTACACTTGCCCGTTGCGCATGTAAATGCGGCCCACCCCGGCCCGCGAGCTCACCGTGAGCACGCCCGCCTTACGGCTGGTGGACAAAAGCTGCAGCAGGTCGGGCAGCGGGATCTCCTCGATCACGCCCGACATCTGGCGACTGTGGGTCGTCGCCCGGTGGCGCGCGCCGGCCTCGAGCTGCTGCCTCGCCTCGGCCTCCGACTGGCTTTGCACCGCCTCGTCCACGGAGACGAGCTTGATGATCGACGTGCCGACGAGGATTCGGTCGCCTTCGCTGAGTCGCGCTTCCTCGATCTTTTCGCCGTTGACGAAGGTCCCGTTCGTGGAGCCGAGATCCTGGATCACGATGTCGCCGCTCTCCGTGCTGATCCGGGCGTGCTTGCGCGACACCATGTCCTCGACGAGCACCATGTCGAGCTCACTGGATCGACCGATCACGATTTCCCGATCCCTATGAAGAGGGAACTCTCCCCCTTGATATTTCCCGGAGATGAACCGGAGCGCGTAGTGCGGCCGATCAGACATAGGCAGTTCGAATTCTCGAGCCTGTTCAGGCCCTTATCGGTCGAAGATGGTAGCCCGTGGCGGAAACGCCGCGCAAGCCGCGGAGCGCGCCCTCGGCGGGTTCCGGTGGAATGCCCCGGTGCCGGGCTCGTCACTCGTCGGTGGCAAGCTTGGTCCTCGTCCGGTTTGTGGGGCGGGTTGGGGTCCGCTCGGCGACCTCGGAGCCCGCAGGCGGCGCGAGCTCCCGCTGGCTGCCGGCTTCGAAGCCCGCCAGGTCCGTCTCCCCGGCCCGGCGGTTGGGGCGGCCGAGCACCCCCACGATGCGGCGGTAGACCTCGGGGGACACCACCAGGCTCGAGTGCCCGAGCGGCACCGTGACCGAGCTGGCGCCCCGCAGGCGCGTGGACGGGAGCGGGCACACCCAATCGCGGGCCGCGGCGAGCGTCACGATCTCGACGTCCGGGGGCAAGGGCCCTTGGTGGAGCTCGTCCAAAAACCGGCTCCTGGGCAAAAGCTGCCAGGTAGACGTGGACCACCAACCGAGCAGCGCGACGCCGCCGAGCGCGGACCAGGTACCGTTTATCGGCGAGCCCATCATGATGAGCTTGCGCACGCGGCTGTGACCGCCCAGTTTCTTGACGTAGTAAAGGCCGATGATGCCGCCCATCGAGTGGCCGATGATGTCGATTTTCGTGACGGAGGTCTGCGACAGGATCGACTCGATCTTGCGGTGGATCAGAAACGCCGAGCGCCGCACGTCTCTGGTGTTGAGTGCGCCCAAATTGAACGAAAACACGCAGTGCCCGTCGGCCACCAGCCGCTGCTCGAGCGGGAGCATGGACCCGCGCGTGCCCAAAAACCCGTGTATGAGCAGCACGGGCGGGGTGGAATCATCGAGATTTTCGAAGCTTACCCGGCGGCGGATGCGGTTTCCCTGCACCGCGTGGCGCAGATAGGTGAGCCCGTGACGACTGCTCGCGAGGTTCTGCCCAACGCTGCTGGACGCACCCAGCCACCGCGATGGCGCCGAGGCGAGCCATCGGATGAACCAGCTTCTAAACGTCGTTGGCTGAGACACGTGGGAATCGCGAGTGGGCGCTGCTCGGGCGCTGCGCCTCGAGGGACAGTCGGGATATTCTAACTGCCCACCGGCCTTGGGTGTATTTTTGCACGACACGGGCTGGCGCGCACCGGGCGCACCGCGCGGCCATCGCGAGCCGGCCTGCGGGCGAAGTGGCGCGGCGTAGGCGGCGAACGCGGGCCGGATGTCAAAGGTGGCGTGCGCCCGCGTCTCGGCTTCCCGCCGCGCCGCGCGTGCGGCTAACCGAAGCCATCACTCGTCCTCGCGCCGCCCCTCGAGACCGTATTTGCGAATGAGCTCGCGCAGGTGCTTGCGGTCGATTTGAGCCTCCCGGGCCGCGGAGGACAGATTCATCCGGTGCCGGCGCATGAGGTCCTCGACATACTCGCGCTCGAAAGTCTCCACGAGCTGGCCCTTCGCCTCCTTGAACGGGAGATCCGTGCGCACGCCGATGGCCGGTGAGCCTGGGTCCTCGCTGCCCAGGGCTTCGTCGATATTGAGCTGCCTGCCCTGAGACAAAAGGGAGGCCCGCTCGATGACGTTGCGGAGCTCGCGCACGTTGCCGGGCCACGAGTGACGCCGAAGCTTTTCCAGGTCTTCGGGGGTGATCTGGAGATTTCGGTCGGCGAACTGGCGCAAGAAGTGGTCGACGAGGACGGGTAGATCGGTGCCGCGCTCACGAAGCGGCGGCACGGACAAGCGGATGACCGCGAGTCGGTAGTAAAGGTCTTCCCGAAAGTTTTTCTTGCCGACCTCCTCGCGCAGATCGCGGTTCGTGGCCGCGACGACGCGGACGTCGATGCTCTCGTACTGGTTCGAGCCCACCTTGCGGACGGCCTTTTTGTCCAGCACGCGGAGCAGGGAGGGCTGAAGGTCCGGAGCCATCTCTCCGATCTCGTCGAGAAAGATCGTGCCACCGTGCGCCTCGGCAAACGCGCCCTTGCGGTCGGTGACGGCGCCGGTAAACGACCCCTTCGTGTGCCCGAAAAGCGCGCTTTCGATGAGCTCGCGCGGGACCGATCCGCAGTCGAATACGATGAAGGGGCCGCCCCGGCGACTCGAGTGGTTGTGGATCTCTTCGGCGATGAGCTCTTTCCCCGTGCCCGTCTCCCCCTCGATGAGACAGGTGGCGTCGGTGGCGGCGATGTCCTGCATCAGCTTGAACAGCTGCCGCATCTGCGTGTCGCCGCCGATGAGCTGACCAAAAGACGGCTGCTCGGAGGGCTCGGGCTCGACGACCTCTTCGTCGGGCAGGTACTTGATGACCGTGCGCCCGAGCGTAAACTCGGCGCCGTAGCCGATCTCGATCTCCTTGATGCGCGTGTCCTGAACGTAGGTGCCGTTCGTGGAGTTCTGATCCACCAGGTACGTCGCGCCGTTTTCGTGAACGGCCGTCAAATGGCGCCGCGACACCGCCTTGTCGGTGAGCGTCATTTCACAGCTCGGCGAGGACCCGAAGGTGATCGAGCGTTCCTCGTGAAACGGGATCGACTCGCCGCGGTCGGGCCCATTGATCACGAGGAAGATGCCCCCCTGGCGCTGCCGGGAAAACGCCGGAAGCTCGTCGAGGAGCGCCGTGACCTGACTCCGTTCGCCTTGCATGGTGACGCTAGTGCCTAAACTCGGCTCGCCTGCGGAATGAGCACATGGAATTCCAGGCGAGAAGCGACGAACAAGCGGGCTTTTGCCCCGTGACTGAGAGGCGACGCGGCATGGATTTCATCGGCTCTGCAGGTGGTGCGTGCCTGTTCGGGACACCCCCATGGGCTCGGGACAACCTCGCGTCGCGAGGGAGTGGGCCAGCGCCCATACGAGGTGCGGTGCCGTGCGCCCGCGCGAGCCCGCGTTGCCAGTCGGTGTCATCGTACTGAGCGAGTTCCGCCCCTGTCTACTCAGTGGTCTCCCCGCCTTCGGTTCGGGAGGAATCGGTCTGCTCGGCGGGCGAGCCGCTGTCGCCGGCCTGTCCCGTGCGGCTTCCTTCCGCGTCATTCTCGGCTCCGCCCTCCAGCGCCGCCGCGGCCTCCTCCGCACGCCGCTGGTCGATTTCGAACGACGGGCCTGTGAATCCGATTCCGACCGCGAGCCCGGCGGCGGCCGCCACGAACCCGACGGTCACGACGACGGGGACAGCGCGGGACCCGCGCGCCGAGGTGCCGCGCCCCGGCGCGGATCTGCTGGCCGGAGCGGCAGACGGCAGTGACGGCGAAAGCCCAGAAGGCCCCGGCGCCGCAGACGGCGCTGGACCGCTCACGGGCGCAGGAGCATCCGGCGACGCAGCGGGAAACTCGCGCGAGGTGGTGGTGCTGCCCGCTTGCTGGCCGAGCTCTTCGATGTTGACGAGCGGCTTGGCGCCCGCCGCATCATCATCTTCCGGCCCCGCCTTGATGAGCGAAGTGAGCTCGATGCCCTGGAGCTGGCTGAGCTTGGTGACCGAGGTCTGAGCGCGCTTGTTCCGGCGCCTGCTCTCGTCGATGGGCGACGAGCCGCCCTCGGCGGCGCTCAGCACCGCGTCCCCCCCCGCCTCGCCACCCGAGGACGACGACGGGGCGAGGGCCCCGAGCGCGAGCTCCTCGGTGCCCTCTCGATCCGCGGCCCCGATGTCGTCGCCGAGGTTGTCGTCGTCGCGCCAGATGTTGGGCGACCCGCAGGCCTCACGCAGGTGGTCGGCGAGCTCGGGGCCGGACATGAGGAGCTGGTGGCGGTGCGCGCAGCGAAGGAGGCTCTCCTGAAACTCCCCCGCAGTTTGGAAGCGCTGGTCGGGGTCGATCGACAGCGCGCGGAACATGAGCTCGTCGAGCTCCGCGGGGAGCCCGGGCACCTTCGACGACACGGCCGGTACCGGCTGCGCGTAGAGATCGTCGGCCGATGTGGTGAGGCCCGCATCCACGAACAGGCGCTCGCCGGTGAGCATCTCGAATAGGCACACGGCGAGCGAGTAGAGATCGGAGCGGTGGTCGAGCGCCTCGGAGCGGGCCTGCTCCGGCGACATGTAACCGACCTTCCCTTTGACCCGGTAGAAGATCGAGTTGTGCGTGGAGGCCTTGGCGATGCCGAAATCGGTGAGCTTGACGTCCCCCGTTCCGGAAATCAGCACGTTGGAGGGCGACACGTCGCGGTGAATGAGCCCGAGCGGCGAGCCGTCGGGGCTGGCTTTGCCGTGCGCGTACGACAGCGCTGACAGAACCTCGCGAGCGATGTAAATCCCGGCGCCCGGCGCGAGCTGCTTTCTGCGCCGCTTGGCGCGGCGGGTGAGCGTGCGCAAATCAGCGCCGTCGAGGTACTCCATGACGATGAAGTACTCCTCGCCGGCGGTGACGAGGTCGATGGTGTGGATGATGTTGGCGTGGTCGAGGGAGGCCGAAAGTCTGGCCTCCCGGAGAAACAGGTCGATGAACTCCGGCTGCCGGGTGAACTCCGGCAGAAGCTGTTTCAAGACCACTTGCTTCTCGAAGCCCCCGGCCCCGAGCTTCTTGCCCAGGTAGATCGCCCCCATCCCGCCTTCGGCGAGGTATTCCATGACCGTGTAGCGGTCGGTGGGGGCGGCCTGCGGCTGCGGCTCCGTCATCGCGACGAGTTTATCATCGATCGGACGCGCGTTTGCGCTGGCTCCCGGCGCGCGCCGGGCGCGGCTCCTTACCCGAGGGCTATGCTAGGCTCCGCGTCCGTGTCGCGTCTTACGTGGGCCGCGGTCCTCGCCCTGCTCACCGCGTGTGCTCCGGATTCCGAGCCGCAGTTCTGCGCGAGTCTCTGCGAGCGCGAGGCGGCATGTGCGGCGGAGTTAGGCGAAGACCAGGCGGCCAGGCAGACCGCCTGCGCGCGGTCGTGTGACGTCTTGGAGCGCGACCCCGAGCGCCGCGAGGCGCTGGCCGCGCGGGCGGCGTGCGTGCGCGACGCCGACGGCTGCGATGAGGTGCGCGCGTGCGCCGAGACAGGCGAAGGCGAGCCGTGACGTCCCGCGACGCGCCGCGTCGCGAGGCGCCGACGTTTATCTAATCTTTGCGGGTTTGCGGATCGAGCGCGTCGCGGAGGCCGTCGCCGAGGAAGTTCAGCGCGAAGATTGTTAGCCCCATGACGAGCCCCGGCCCGACCAGGATCCACGGGTAGACCGCGATCATGTCGGCGCCCTCGGTGACGAGGGTGCCCCACGACGCCTGCGGCGCCTGCACGCCGAGGCCGAGGAAAGAGAGGAACGCCTCGAGGAGCATCACCGTCGGGATCGACAGCGTCGCATAGACGATGATCGGCCCCGCGGTGTTGGGCACGATGTGGCGAAACAGGATGTTCGCGTTGGAGACGCCGATCGCCCGGGCCGCCTCCACGAACTCTTGGTTCCTGAGCGACATGACCTGACCGCGGACGATTCGCGCCATGTTGAGCCACGTGATCGCGCCTAGAAGCGCGAACAGAACGACGAGGCTCTGGGTGTCGAGCACCGCCATGATCACGATGACGAACACGACGTTGGGGAACGCGTACATGACGTCGACGATCCGCATCATGATCTCGTCGGTGCGCCCGCCCACGTAGGCAGCGGTGGCGCCCCAGGCCACCCCGATGATCAGGGCCGTGGCGGTGGCGACGAGGCCGACGGTGATGGCGATTTGCCCCCCCTGCATCGTGCGCACCATCATGTCGCGGCCGAGCGAGTCGGTCCCCATCCAGTGGCTCCACGACGGCGCCGTGGCGCCGAGCGCGGGGTTCTGGCTGGTGCCGTCGAGCCCCACGAGGAGCTTGGCGATCAGCGGACCCACGAAGCAGAAAAACGCGATCGCGAAAAACAAAAGCCCGCAGGACACGGCCATGCGGTTTTTCTTGAGCCGCCGCCAGGCGTCGGCCCACAGCGACTTGGGCTTTTGGTGTTGTGACGCGCGCGGCGCGCTTTCTTGCGTCTGGCTCATCGCATTCCCTAAACGAGTTGAGCTCGCACGGAGGGGCTCATCGGCCGCGGATCCGCGGGTCGAGGAAGCCGTAGGCGACGTCCACGGCGAAATTCAGCGCGACCAAGAAGATCGAATAGAACACCAGAACCCCCGACAGGACCGGATAGTCGCGCTCGGTGATGGAGGCGACGAAGTAAAATCCGAGCCCCGGGATCTGAAAGATCTGCTCGACCACGAACGACCCCGTGATGAGGGCTGCCGCGGCGGGCCCCAGGAACGTGACCACGGGCAAAAGCCCCAGGCGGATGGCGTGCTTCCACACGACCGTTCGCTCGGATAACCCTTTGGCCCGCGCCGTCCGCACATAGTCCTGGCGCAACGTTTCGAGCAGACCGCTTCGGGAGAGGCGCGCGATGATGCCCATGAAGATGAGGCCGAGGGTGGCCGAGGGTAAGATCATCGACGAGAAGCCCTCGAACCGGGCCGGCGGTAACCAGCCTAGCTGGAGCGAGAAAAAGCCGATGAGGATCGGGCCCAACACGAAAGACGGAACCGAGATCCCGAATAGCGCAAACGACATCGCCCCGTGGTCGATGATCGAGTTTTGGCGCGAGGCCGCGAGCACCCCGAGTCCGACCCCGAAAATCGTGGCGAACGCCAGCGCGAGCACGCCGAGCTGAACGCTCACCGGAAACGACTGGGCGACGATCTCCCACACCGTTTGCGGCCGCTGCATCGAGTGGCCGAGATCGAGCCGGACGAGGCCGCTCAGAAACCGCCCGTACTGCTGCAGGAGCGGTTCGTCGAGGTGGTACTGGGCCTCGATGTTGCGCTGCACCTGCTCGGGGACGCTGACTTCATCGTCGAACGGGCCGCCGGGTGCAGCCCGGAGCACGAAGAACGAGAACGTCGCCACCGCGAAGATGACGAAGATGCCTCCGATGAGCCGGTTTATCAGGAGCTTCAGCATGTATCGGCTCCGCGCGTCCCTAGAGCGCCACGGCTAGTCCTCTTCGCGCTCGGCCCAGTCGGGATCGATCCAGGCGCGATGATGGGGGACGTTGTCCGGTAGGTTGATGGCCAGATCTCGCACGTAGGGCTTTTGCAGGTGCTTCTGCGTGTAGACGTGCGTCGGAAGGATCGGCGCGTCCTCGAGGAGCACCTCCTCGGCCTCGCGCAAGTGCTCGAGCCGCTTCTTGTAGTCGGGCTCGCGCAGCCCCTCCGTGTAGTGGTGTTCGAAGTCGTCGTTACACCAGCGCGTGCGATTGTTCGGTGCGCCGCAGCGAAAGATGCGGAGCATCTCCGAGGGGCCGGGGAACGAGCCGATCCAGCCCAGGCGGCCGACCTCGAAGTTCCCGTCCGCGGTCGACTGCAGATACGTCTGCCACTCTTGCGACTGGAGGGAGACGTCGAGGCCGAGCTCCTTTTTCCACTCGTGCTGCAAATACTGGGCGATGATTTGGTGCCCCTCCGCCCCTTGGTTGTAGCGAATCGTAAACGACTCGGGAAAGTCCTCGCCCATCTGCTCTCGCGCGAGCGCGAGCTCTTCTTGGGCGCGCTCCGGATCGTAACCGAGGCCCTCCGGGGGCACGTAGCACGACTCGACCGGCTCCTCGATGAGGAGCGCGACCCCTTCGTGGTCTTCGTCCACCCCGCAGCGCGCGCGCTCCTCGGCGCTGAGATCCTCGATGGGCGTGCCTGGGTTGAACTGGGAGGTCGGGATCTCTCCGCCGTGGAGCATGCGCGGAATCTCGGTGCGGTCGGTGGCGAAGTTCAGCGCACGCCGGAGGTGGACGTTGTCGAACTCCTCCACGTTGAACATCATGTAATAGATGCCGAGGTACGGCGCGACCGTATAGTCCTTGTAGGGGTCGCCGCCGCGCTTATCGCCGCTCAGCACCGGCAAAAACGAAGACGGCATGTTGTTCGAGGTCATCGCGGAGCAGCCGCCCGTGCGGTAGTAGTTCGCCGCCGCCGCCTGCTGATCGATCTGATAGGACGTAAATCGCTCGAGCCGGATGTTGTCGGCGTCCCAAAACGTGGGAGAGGCCTCGAACTCCATCCGGTCGCGCTCGTACCACTCGGTGAGGTGGAACGGGCCGGACGTCACGATGTTTTGCGGCTCGGTCCACCGGCGCGGGTTGCGCGATACCGCCTCCCGGGGCGTGGGCCGGAAAATCCGGCTCGACATCAGGTTTTCGATGTGTTGCGAGGGGCGGTGGGTCTCGAGGACGAGGGTGTGATCGTCGAGAACCTTCACGCCGAGCACCTCGGGATCCATGAGGAGCTCGCTCCCGGTGAGCGTGCCCTCGCGGGGCTCGAAATCGGGATCGCGCTCGAGGTTCTCGCCTGGCACGTGCTCGGGCTCGATCTCGCGCACGACGAACTCGACGTCTGCGTTCGGCTCGCCGTCGAACTTGTCGACCGGCACCCAGCCGTAGATGCCGAGGTCGGCGCCGCCCATCGGGTAGTAGACGTAGGCCCAGTCGCGATCGCCCCCGCCGAGCTCGATGAGCGTCACCTCCGCGCCCGGCGGGATGGTCTCGTACGCGTCCGCTTGGTCGTCGCCGAGGTCGCGGAGGTTGAGCGTCTCGCTGGAGGTCCGGGCGTTCGAGTTGGCGATGGCGGCGCCCGGGTCGGCGACGCCCACGCCGAACATGTTGGCGAACAGCGATCTCACCTCGTCGGGGAGCTCCGACACGGCCTGCGTGAGCGGGTCGATCTCCTGGATGATCTCGACGATGTCGCCCTCCTCGAAGTCGCCGCTGTCAGCGGTGACGAGGCGCACCCGCCCGCGGTTGAAGTTCAGGCCATTTTTGAGCCGCCAAAGCTGCTCGGCGTTTCTCGAGCCGGTCTCTGGCTGGAGGATCCGCGCGATGTGGTAGCGAAAATCGTGGGCGGTAAGGGGCCGGCCGTTGGACCATTTCGCGTCGTCGCGCAAATGAAAGGTAAAGGTGCGCCGATCTTCGGAGACCTCCCAGTCCTGGGCGATGGTGGGCTTGGGTGAGCCGTCCAGGGCGTATTCGGCGAGCCCGTCGAACATGATGTGGATGAGCGGCACCCCGGTGGTGCTGGTGGTCATCGCGGTGTCGATGTACTCGGGCTCCCCCGAATTGCACCACCTGAGGTGCGTGGGGTCTGGATTTTCGTCGACCTCTCCGAAGTAGTCGCCATCGGGGAGGCTACATGCCGCCAAAACGACGGCGAGCGCGGCGACAGCCGGCCTTGTGCCCTGCATGGGCGGCGGTTATACCCGAGGCGCCTCCGCTTTCAAACCCGCCCGGTTTACGACGCGGCGCGCGCAGGCCCGCCAAGCTTGACGACGCGGCGCGTTAAGATGCGATGCGCGCCCGCATCCGAGCCCAATCGGCGGCGGCAATGGCGCGAGACGGCGAAGCCGCCCCGCCGCCCTTGGCGAGCCGAGCCGCGCGCGAGGGGCCAGCGGTCTTGACCACCGCTGGCGAGGCGAGACGCCCGCTCAGCGCGGCAGGCCGTCGTCGCCGACTTCCCAGGTCATACCCGAGTGAAGCAGGTTGTGCAGGGTCGCGTCCTCGCCGCGGGCGGACACGGCGCCCTCGACCT
Source organism: Nannocystineae bacterium (assembly GCA_007133195.1). GTDB lineage: Bacteria > Myxococcota_A > Polyangia > Haliangiales > Haliangiaceae > SLNH01. Next base: position 16,255 of record SLNH01000033.1, read on the forward strand.
GCTCGCCCACGAGCGCTTCGTAGCTCGGCCTGTCCTCGGCGCGAAGCACGCCCAAGGGGACGGGAAACGCCGGGTGCGCGAGCTCGGCGAGAAGGTGGGCGTAGTGCGTCGGCGCGCGCTCGTCGTGATGCAAGAGCGCGCTCGGCGGGACCTCGCCGTCGCCGTCACCCACGGCGACCACCTCGGGCGCAAGGCCCGCGCCGAGCCGAATCCCGAGCTCACCGTCTTTACCGAACCGCAGCGGCTGACCGTGGGCGAGCCGGAGCTGACGCACGCTCTTGTGCTCGCGATCCACGATGGGCGCCCACGCGTCGTCGTTGAACACGGGACAGTTTTGCAAAACCTCGACGAACGAGGTGCCCTTGTGGGCGTGGGCGCGCGCGAACACCTCGCCCAAGTGCTTGGCATCGACGTCGATCGCTCGCGCCACGAACGTGGCCCCCGCGCCGAGCGCGATGGATAGGGGGTTGGCGGGATGGTCCACCGAGCCGTGTGGGGTGGACGGCGCGCGCGTGCCCGGCTCCGACGTGGGCGAGTACTGGCCCTTGGTGAGCCCGTAAATCTTGTTGTTGAACAGGATGATATTGAGATCGACGTTGCGCCTCAGGGCGTGCATCAGGTGATTGCCGCCGATGCTCAAGCCGTCGCCGTCTCCCGTGATCACCCACACGTCGAGCTCGGGGCGCGCCACCTTCAAGCCGGTGGCGATGGCCGGCGCGCGCCCGTGGATGCTGTGAAACCCGTAGGTGTTCATGTAGTACGGGAAGCGACTCGAGCATCCGATCCCCGAGACGAAGACCGTATCCTCGCGGCGTACGCCCAGGTCGGCGAGGAGCTTTTGCGTGGTGGACAGGATCGCGTAGTCGCCGCAGCCCGGACACCACCTCACGTCCTGGTCGGTGGCGAAATCCTTCTTGGTGAGCTTGAGACCGGGCCCGCCGGCGCCGTTTTTCCCACTCCCGTTTTCCTCTCCGCCGGCCTTACGATTCTTTTCGACTGGCTGTTTCATCGTGTCTCTCGTCTGTCAGTCGTTCACAGGCAGCGGCTCACAGGAAGTCGTTCATAGGCAGTTGGGCTCACAAAAGGTCGGAGATGGCATCCACGACCTCGCTCACCTTGAAGGGCTGTCCCTGAACCTTGTTGAAGCCTATGGCGTCGACCAGGTAGCGCGCCCGGATGAGCAGCCGGAGCTGGCCCATGTTCAGCTCCGGCACGAGCACGCGGCGAAATCGCGAAAGTCGCTCGCCGAGCTCCTCGCCGAGCGGGTTCATGTAGCGCAGGTGGGTGTGCGCCACGCGGTGGCCCCGCCGCTGCATCTCCTGCGCCGCTTGCCTGAGCGCGCCGTAGGTCCCGCCCCAACCGACGACGAGGACATCGCCCTCGTCGGGGCCCGTGTGCGCGAGGGGCCCGATCTCGCGCGCCACGCGCTCGACCTTCTCGCTGCGCACGTGGGTCATTCGCTCGTGGTTGAGCGGATCGTAGGACACGTTGCCGGTGAGCGCGTCCTTTTCGAGCCCGCCGATCCGGTGCTCGAGTCCGGGCGTGCCTGGGACGACCCAGTCGCGCGCCAGCGTCTCGGGGTCGCGCTGGTAGACCTGAAAGCCCTCCGGGTCGCGCCGGTGCGAGCTCGCGATCGCGGGCAGCGAGCTCACGTCGGGGAGCCTCCACGGCTCGGCGCCGTTTGCGATGTAGCCGTCCGACAGGAGCACCACCGGCGTCACGTAGGTGATGGCGATGCGCACCGCCTCGATGGCGGTGTCGAAGGCGTCCGATGGTGTGCTCGCGGCGAGCACCGGCAGCGGGCACTCACCGTTGCGACCGAACAAGACTTGCAGGAGATCGGACTGCTCGGTCTTCGTGGGCAGCCCGGTGGACGGGCCGCCGCGCTGGACATCCACGATGACGAGCGGGACCTCCGTCATGGCGGCCAGGCCCACGCCTTCGGCCTTGAGCGCGATCCCGGGCCCCGAGGAAGCGGTCACGGCGATGTGCCCGCCGTACGCCGCGCCGATGGCGGCGCCCACGCCGGCGATCTCGTCCTCGGCTTGAAAGGTGGTGACGCCGTAGTGCTTGTAGCCAGACAGCGAGTGAAGGAGCGTGGAGGCGGGCGTGATCGGATAGCCGCTGTAAAAGACGGGTTTGTCCGCGAGCTGGCCCGCCGCGACGAGGCCCAGCGCGAGCGCCTCGTTGCCCGAGATGTTCCGGTACACCCCCGGCTCGAACGCCGCCGGCTCCACCTCGTAGACCACGTCTTGGAACACCTCGGCGGTCTCGCCGTAGTAGTAGCCGGCCTTGAAGGCGCGCGCGTTGGCGTCTGCGAGGCGCGGCTTGGACGCGAATTTGGCCTCGATGTGCGCCACCTCGCGCTGCGGGTCGCGCGAGTACATCCAAAACATCAGCCCGAGCGCGAAGAAGTTCTTACAACGCGCCTTTTCCTTCGACGACAGGTCGGTCTCGTCCAGCGCGGCGGTCGTGAGCTTGGAGATATCGACCGCGTAAACCCGATAGCGGTCGACCGTACCGTTTTCGAGCGGATTTTCGTCGTAGCCGGCCTTCTTGAGGTTGGGCTTCGTAAACGCCCCGATGTTGGCGATCAGAATCCCCCCCTCCGGCAGGTCTGCGAGGTTCGCGCGGAGCGCGGCCGGGTTCATCGCCACGAGCACGTCGGGCTCGTCGCCGGGGGTCTGCGCGGCGCCCGAGGCGAAGTGGACCTGAAAGCCCGACACGCCGGCCAGGCTCCCGGCCGGGGCCCGAATTTCGGCTGGGAAATCCGGAAGAGTCGCGATGTCGTTGCCGGCGGTCGCCGCCGCCTTGGTGAACTCGGTGCCGGTGAGCTGCATCCCGTCGCCCGAGTCGCCCGCGAAGCGGACGACGACGTTATCGACGCGGGTGCGGCTCGCCTTTTGGCTCTCTCGGCTCTCTGCAGTGGTGGACATGATGTGTTTCGTCGCCTCGTCCGTCGAGCGGGTCTGGCGCGGCGTCCCAGGCCGCAGGCCGCGGCCAGCGGGTCGCGGCGGGGCCCCCCCGCTCCCGGTGGGTCTTTTGTAACGCGGAAACGCTCCGTGGCAAGGGTGTAAGTGGAGCCGGTTCGCGCCCCTTGCGCTCACCGGGCGTGGGAGGTATAGACGGGCCCACGCACGCTTAGCTCAGCCGGATAGAGCGCTGGCCTCCGGAGCCAGAGGTCACAGGTTCGAATCCTGTAGCGTGTACCAGTTTGTCGCGCGATTCTCGGAAGATAGGCGGGCCGGGTGATCGGCGCGATGGCCGCGCGACCGCCGCGGCCAACTGTGTCGCCGCGAGTGCGACCGGTCCGGAGTGGATGACGCCGTTGTGAAGGCCGGTCACAGCGGACCGTGAACGTGGCACCGGCGGCTACGGTTCACGTTGGCGCCACTTGGCCACGAGCCGGCTCGCGCGCTCGGTAAGCGGCGGAATCACCGCGGAGGCGGCGGTCGCCACGACCGTCGAGCCGCCCGCCTGGGCGAGCCCGACCGGTCCGAGCGGGCGGCAGCCGAACGCCCGGCTCACGATCGGCGTCTGCACGACGGCCAGCAGGACCGCCAGCGAACCGAGCCCGGTGGCGACCACGGCGCGGCTCTCCCATCCCGACACGAGCGTCTGACCGAGCTGGGCACCCGTGAGCGCGACGAGACTCACCGTGCTCGCGCGAGCGCGCGTTGCGCCCGTGAGTCGCGAGACGGCGTAGCCGGCGCCTGCCGCCGCGGCGGTGACGGACCCGCGCCACACGAGGTCCCTGGTGAGCATGCGCCCGAGCGAGACGTCCGGACCTTCGCGCAAAAGCTCCTCGGCGTCTTTTCGGCGCGGCGGCCGCAGGGCGAGCGCGAGCGCCGGAAGCGTGTCGGTGATGAGGTTTACCAAAAGGAGCTGCCTCGCGTTTAGGGGCGAGCTCCCTCGGGCGATGCCGCCGGCGAGCGAAAACCCGATTTCTCCGAGATTGCCGCCCACGAGCACGGAGACGGCATCGCGAACCGCCGGCCACAGCGCGCGCCCCTCCAAGATCGCATCCACGATGGTCTCGATGCGCCCATCGGTCACGACCAAATCGGCTGCCTCGCGCGCGGCCGACGCGGCGTGCTCGCCGATGGCGACGCCGGCGTCGGCGAGCTGGATCGCGGGGCTGTCGTTGGCGCCGTCGCCGGTCATGGCCACCACCCGGCCGGCGGTTTGCAGCGCGCGGATGATGCGGACTTTGTGCGCGGGGCTCGTGCGAGCGCACACGGAGATCTCCGGGAGCTTCGCGGAAAGCTCTGCGTCGCTCATCTCGTCGAGTTCGGGGCCGGTGGTGACGCCGTTTTCATCCAGGAGCCCGAGCTCCGCCGCGATCGCGTTGGCGGTGGACGGGTGATCTCCGGTGAGCATGATCGGCCGGACGCCGGCTTTGCGCACGCGAGACATCGCTTCGCGCGCCGACGGATGAACGGGGTCGGAAAGGCCGACGAACCCACAGAAACTGAGCCCCTCGACGTGTTCGGCGGCGATGGTCTCGATTTTCGGCGCGACCCGCTCGGCCACGGCCAAAACGCGCAGCCCCCGCCGGGCAAGGCGCATGCCCTCGCGCACGAGCTCGCGCCGCGTGTCGTCATCCAGGGGGACGCGGCGGCCGCCGATGCGCCGCTCGCTGCACGCCGGCAACACGACCTCGGGGGCACCTTTCACGCTGATGATCGCGCCGCCGGGATGAGCCCCGAGGCTGGCGAAGTAGCCGCGACTCGGCTCGAAGGGGAGCGCGTCGAGCCGCTGCCAGCTTCCCAGCCCGTGCCGAGCCCGAACGCCGGCCCGGCGGGCGCCGTCGACGAGCGCCTGGTCGGTGAGATGTGGCAGACGCTCGCCGGGGGCGCGTTCGGGGCTGGCCCGGCGGGCGACGGCGAGGACGTGCTCGAGCGCGTCGTCGAGATCGTCCGCGCGCGCGCCGCGGGCGCCGTCGGACACGTGCGACAGCCGGATCTTCCCCTCGGTGAGGGTTCCGGTCTTATCGGCGCATAAGACGTCCACACGCCCGAGCGCCTCGACGGCGCGGGGGTCGCGGACGAGCGCGCCGACCTCCGACAGCCTGCGCGCCGCGGCGAGCTGCGACAGGGTGGCCAAAACGGTGAGCCCCTCGGGCACGGCGGCCACCGCGAGCCCGACGCCGGAGCTTACGATCTCGGCGGCGGGTCGGCGGCGTAAGAGGCCCGAGGCCGTGATCGCGAGCCCACTGCCGAGCGCCACGGGCGCGGTGAGCCTCGCCAGCGCGTCCAGGCGCCGCTCTACGCCGCGCGGCGGCGCGCGATCGCTATCCCCGGCTGACGCCCGCCTCACCTCGGTCGCCGCCCCCACGGCCACGACCACCGCAGCGGCGCGCCCCGCGGCGACGCTCGTGCCCTCGTAGATCATCGACGCGCGATCGGCGATGGCGGCGGCCGTGACCGGGGCCGGCGTCTTGGCCACGGGGGCGGACTCGCCTGTGAGCGGCGCCTCGTTGACCTCGAACGCCTCCGCGTCGAGCAGGCGCGCGTCGGCCGGGACCACATCGCCCGAGCGGAGCTCGATGACGTCGCC
>SLNH01000247.1 GCA_007133195.1 Nannocystineae bacterium
CCCGGGCGCGCCGGCGATCGCCACCACGTAACCGCGCCCGAACTTGTGATCGCTTTGCCGGTGCGGGGGAAGCGACGGGGCCACGTCGCCCGCGCCGAGTAGGCCGAGCTGGATGCCGTAGGCCTCCGCGAGGCGCCGCGGGATGCCGATGTCGGCGACCTCGACGCGCCCCGCGCGTTCGAAGCCGGGTTGCGCCGTGATGCCCACCTTGCGAAACGCGATGGTCACCGTGACATCGGCCCTCACCGCGACGCCGAGCGGCTCACCCGTATCGGCTGACATGCCGCTCGGCACATCCACGGCGAAAAGCGTCCCCGCCCCGTCGTTCATCGCCTGGATCACGTCGCGGTAGTGCCCGGTCACCTCGCGCGCGAGGCCAGTGCCGAAAACCGCGTCGACCACCGCGTCGGCGCCCTCGATCGCGCGGCGCGACTCGGATAGCCCCTGTGCGTCGGCGACAGACACGACGACCCCGCCCACCTGCTCGTAGACGCGAAACTGCACGGCCGCGTCGCCGCGGAGCTTGTCCGGGCTCGCCGCGAGATACACCGTGGCCGCGATCCCCCACTCGCGGAGCCAGCGCGCGATGACGAACCCGTCACCGCCGTTATTGCCCGCGCCACAGACCACCGCCACGCGGGGATCTCGCACCTCGCGGAGCTCGAGCCACACCACCTCGGCCACCCGTCGCCCGGCGCTTTCCATGAGCACCGCACCGGGCAAACCGATCTCGTCGATCGTCACGCGGTCGAGGCGCTGCATCTGTTCGGCTGTGAGCACGTGCTCCACGCTGGCCCTCCTCACAAGACCCCACCACTTCAAGGGCGAGGCGGCGCCGCATCGCGCTCGGCGATGACGACCGCGGCGGCGGTGCTGTTACTGTGCGACAGGGTGAGGTGAACCCGATCGACCCCCAGCTCGTCCGCGGCCTCACGAGCGCGTCCGCGCAAGACGAGCCGGGGCGGCGCACTTCCTCCGCCGACCACCTCCATGTCGTGCCACGACAGCCCAGACGGCACCGACAGCGCTTTGAGCGCGGCCTCCTTCGCCGCAAACCGCGCGGCCAAATGGCTCGCCTCCCGCGCCCGCCCCGCCGCGTAGGCGCGCTCGCCTTCGGTGAACAGGCGGCGCGAGATCCGCTCCCCCCAGCGCTCGAGAAGCGCAGTAAACCGGGGAATCTCTTCCACGTCGAGACCGACGCCCACGATCACGGCGCCACCCTAGACCAGATTCGGCGCCGCGGAAAGTCCCGTCACCGCGCGCAGGCGCGGCGAAGCTCTGCGGCAACGCTCTCGGCGCGCGCTCGGATCATCGCCTCGTCGGGACCTTCGATCATCACGCGGGCCTTGTTCTCGGTGCCGCTGTAGCGCACCAAGAGCCGCCCACTGTCGCCGAGCTCCCGCTCGATCTCGGTCATGAGCCGGCGCACCCCGCCGAGCTCCTCGAGCGGGCGCTTTTCTGCGACCGGCACGCTCAGCGTCACCTGCGGGATGCGCTCCATGACCTGGGCGAGCGCCGACAGGGGCTTGTCCTCGCGCGCCATCACCCCGGCCACGGCGAGCGCCGCGATGATGCCGTCGCCGGTGGTCATGTGATCGAGGAACACGAGGTGGCCGGACTGCTCGCCTCCGAAGTTGTAGCCGTTACTCCGCATCTCCTCGACGACGTAGCGATCGCCGACCTGCGTCCTCACCACGCGCCCCCCGGCGGCGCGGATCGCGTTTTCGAAGCCGAGGTTCGACATGACGGTGGCCACGACCGTGTTGTCCCGGAGCTCGCCCGCCGACAGCATCCGCGTCGCGCACAGCGCCATCACCGCGTCACCGTCGACCAAGACGCCGCGCTCGTCGCACATCACGAGCCGGTCACCGTCGCCGTCGAGGGCCACCCCGAAATCGGCCCCCTCTTCCGTGACCCGCGCGCACATGGTCTCGGGAGCCAGGGCGCCGGCCGCTTGATTGATGTTCTTGCCGTTCGGGCGATCACCGATCGAAATCACCCGCGCGCCGAGCTCTTCGAACACCGCGGGGGCCACCCGATAACCGGCGCCGTGCGCGGAGTCCACCACCACCGTGAACGAATCGAGCGTGAGCTCCTTCGGGAACGTGCTCTTGCAGAACACGACGTAGCGACCGACGGCGTCGTCGATCCGCGTCGCGTAGCCGATGTCCCCCGCCGGCGCGGCGCGCTCGGCGAGCCCGGGATCGTCCATGAGGGCCTCGATTTCGAGCTCGAGCGCGTCGCCCAGCTTGTAGCCGTCGCGGGAAAACAGCTTGATGCCGTTATCCTCGAACGGATTGTGCGAGGCGCTGATCACCACGCCGGCGTCGGCGCGCATCGACGATGTGATGAACGCGATGCCCGGCGTCGGCAACGGGCCCGTGAGCCACACGTCGGCCCCCATCGCCACGATCCCGGCCGCGAGCGCGCTCTCGAACATGTAGCCCGACAGCCGCGTATCCTTGCCGATCACGATCCTCGTCGGCCGGCCTGGCGTCTTGAGCCTCTCGGCGATGGCCATGCCCATCCGCGTGACGAGCTCGCACGTCATCGGGTGGACGTTCGCCACGCCGCGCATACCGTCGGTTCCAAAGTACTTCCGCTCGCTCACGATCTCCTCGCGTGGTCGCCTTGGCGGCTCGGGTTGGGGGCGGTCTAACGCCGTATGAGCTCACTCGGCGCGCATCGGTTGCGAAGGGCTCGAACCATCGCCGGTGCCCTCCCCGTCTTCCTCGGCCCCGGGCCGATCTCGGGGCGGAGGCTGCAGAATCACCTCGCTCGGTCGCGCCTCGGCCGCCACGCCGTCCGGGAGTCCCCGCACGGCGACGCCCGCCGAGCGGGGCCCGCCGTTTTCGACATCGCCCGTTTGCACCTCTACGACCACTGAGATGTCACCTGGATCGATCTGTTGCAGCTCCCGGTCCGCCCCGCGCAGCTCGATCTCCGCGACCGCGGGCTCGGCGCGAAAGCCGGCCAGCGATACGTCATCCACTCCCGCCCCTGGCTCGAGCTGGATCGAATGCTCGCCGAGCGCGCGCGTGTCGGTCTCCTCGCGAATCTCCACCTCCACCCGGACGAACCGATCGCTCGCGAGCTCCACGTGCCCTGGCGGATCTTCGAGCGGCAGCGTGTTTTCGAACGAATGCCGCGTTCCCCCGAGGCTGATCTCGCGCGTCGTCACGGCCTCGACGCTGGGCAGCGCGCTCTCCGGCCCCTCGATGCGCGCGGTCTGCGGCGTGGGGCGCACCTGTTCGACGATGTGGCCCGGCGCCGGAGCGCCGACGGTGGCCACTTCGATCGGGACTTCCTTTTCGTCGCGATCCTCGAAGTGAAGCGAGGTGCTCGCCGGCGTGACGCCGACGATACGCAGGCTCTCGGGCACGTTGAACATATCGGGCGTAAAGTGAAACTCCCCCGACTTGCCCTCCTCGATATCGACCTCCACGCGCTCGATCGCCCGCTCGTCGAATTGCTGAATCCGACGCCGACTTCCGCTCACGGTGACGCGCACCCGGTCGACCGGCTCGGCAACGAGGACGCGGCCGGCGGGCACGTTGTAGCTCATTTCGACGTAGACGCTGATCTCGACGTCCTCGTCGCTTTGCACCAGCACGAACACGGCCAGCGCGAGGACGAGGGCGACGAACTTGATCGGGTAGTTGGCGACGAACGCGTCCCGGATCCAGCGCACGGTGACGCGCGTCCCGCGCGCCAGCGGCGTCGGGGTGCTCCGCCCCTTCCGTTCCCGCGCCGCCTGTTCCGTCTCCGCCTCCGCGACCTCCACCGGCTTGGCCACGCGCGCGCGACCCGCCGCCCGCCGGGTGGTCTCCTCCTCGTGCGGCGTGTCGCGGCCTCCCTCGCGCGGCGCCTGCGGGCTACTCATCAGAACTCGCGCCTCCTGCCGATCGAAGCGCTCGGAGACCGGCTAGCCCCCACCGGGCCATCGGCCCGTCATGGCGCCCGCGCATCACGAGGCACCCTCCTCCGAGCCGCCGCCGCGGATCTTGCCGCTGTCGCGCCCGCGGCTTTCCGCGGCGCGATCGGGGTCCGCGGCCATGGCGGCCACGGCCTTCGAGATCTCGGCCGCGGCGTGGGCCTCGTCCGCGGCCAACTTGGCGTTCGATCGCTCCGAGGAAAACAGGCTCTGCAGAGCCGCGCGGAGGGTGTCGGGCTCGAGATCGCGGGCGATGTTGCCTTTGAAGCAAAGCGCGACCTCGCCCCGCTCCTCCGAAATCACGAGCGCGACGGCGTCGGTCTCCTCGGTGATGCCGAGGCCGGCCCGGTGACGCGTGCCGTACTCGGGCGAAAGTCGCGGCGCGCGCGACAGCGGCAAGACCGCCCCGGCGCGCTGAACGCGCAGATCGCGGATCAGCACCGCGCCGTCATGCAGCTCGTTATCGCGGGACGGCACGAACAGCGACACGAGGAGCTCCTTGGACACGCGCGCGTCGATGATCTCGCCGTGGTCGATGAAGTCGGTGAGATCCGCCTCGCGCTGGAACACGACGAGTCCGCCTATGCGGGCCTTGGCCAAATGGTTGGCCGCGTCGATGACTTCGTCCAGGACTTGCGACACCTCGTGGGTGCGACCGAAGGGCACGACGTTTTGCCCGATCCGCATCAGCGCCCGGCGAATGTCCTGCTGGAAGACGACGATGACGATGATGAAGAAGTAATCGATGAAGTTGTGCAGGAGCCACGACATGGTGGTCATGTCGAAGTGCTCGGCTGCCACGAAACCGGCGCTGATGAGGACGATCCCCGTCATCATCTGCGCGGCGCGCGTCCCCTTGATGAGAAGGAGGACGCGGTAAATGACGTAATAGAGGATGAAGATGTCGACGAAGGCGACGACGAGCTCGCGCGTGGATAGGCTCTCGACGACCTCGGCCATGCCCGTCAGTCCCCCGCGGTGATCGCCCGAAACATCGACAGCGCGGGCGCGATCAGACGGACGTCGTGAACGCGGACGAGGTGGGCGCCGCAGGCCACCGCGGCGAGCGCCGCGCCCACCGTGGCGCCGTCGCGATCGCCCACCTCGCGGCCGGTGAGCTCGCCCAAAAACCGCTTCCGCGACGGCCCGATCATCACGGGGCGGCTCACCCCCGCGGCCAGCTCGCCGGCGCGGCGCGAAAGCTCCAAGTTCTGCGCGGTGGTCTTTCCGAAACCGAGCCCTGGATCCACGATCACGCGGTGCCGCAGCGCGTCGGGGAGCCTTGCGACGCGCGCCGCCAGGTCGAACGCCACCTCGTCGTAATCGCCGCTGCGGCCCCGGGCGCCGTGCACCTCGCCCAGATCGTCGCCCGGCGCGTGGCCGAGCACGTAACACGCGCCGAGCTTCGCTGCGGTGTCCACGATCGGCGGGTCGAACCGCCCGCCCGAAATGTCGTTTACGATCTCGGCGCCCTCATCCACCGCGCGGCTCGCGACGTCGGCCTTCGTCGTGTCGATGGAGATCGGGACCTGTGCCCCGTCGGCGAGCGCCCGCACCACCGGCAAGACCCGCTCCGCCTCGACCGAAGCCGGCACCGGCTCGGCCCCGGGCCTGGTCGATTCGCCGCCGATGTCCAAGATGTCGGCCCCCGCCGCGGCGAGCTCGAGGCCGCGCGCCGCGGCCGCCTCCGCGCCTGCGAACTGGCCCCCGTCGGAGAACGAGTCGGGCGTCGCGTTGACCACGCCGACGATATAGGGGCGCGACCAATCCAGGCGGCTGCACCGAAACTCGAGGGGAGACAGCCGCATCGCCTCACGCGGGCTCGGGGTCGGGCTCCTGCTCGCCCAAGCTGCTCACCGGCGGCACGACCGCGGGGCGCGAGGGCTCATTGTCACCCGCCTCGTCGTCGGTTCTCGGGTCCGGCTTGGGACGCTTTTCCAGCTCGCGCCCGGCGAGCAACGTCTCGATCTCGTCGGACGTGAGGGTCTCGTGCTCGAGGAGCGCCACGCCCATCCGCTCGAGGACCTCGCGGCTTTCCTCGAGCAGCTGCTTGGCGCGGTGGTACTGCTCGGTGACGATACGGCGAATCTCGGCGTCGATTCGCCGCGAGGTGTCCTCCGAGAACTCCTCGCCCTGGTTCATGTCGCGGCCGAGGAACACCTGCTCGCGAGCGCGGGCGAAGTTGAGCGGCCCGATGTCGTCGCTCATACCCCACTCGGTGACCATCTTACGGGCGAGATCCGTCGCCTGCTCGATGTCGTTGCCGGCGCCGGTGGTGATCTTGCCGAACACGATCTCCTCGGCGACGCGGCCCCCCATCATGATGCAGATGCGATTTTCCGCAAACTCCCTGGTCATGCTCATCCGCTCTTCGGTCGGCAGCTGCTGGGTGAGGCCGAGCGCCCTGCCGCGCGGGATGATGGTGACCTTGTGGACGGGATCGGCCTCCGGGCCGACGAGCCTGGCGACCAATGCGTGGCCCGCCTCGTGGTACGCAGTGGTCTCCTTCTCCCGCTCGGAAATGATCATCGAGCGCCGCTCGGTCCCCATGAGGACCTTGTCCTTGGCGTCCTCGAAGTCGCTCATCTCCACGCGCTCTTTGTCTCGGCGCGCGGCGATGAGCGAGGCCTCATTGACCAGTGACTCGATGTCTGCCCCCGAGAAGCCGGGGGTGCCGCGCGCGAGCACCTCGAGATCCACGTCCGACGCGAGCGG